>JAJYDQ010000095.1 GCA_021777225.1 Deltaproteobacteria bacterium | reverse complement strand
AGTCTTGAGCGAGATGAGAAAGGAAGTCAGAGCCCGGAGGGGCGGTCTCGGAAAGCTCTTCATCCCCGCAGGCGCCATAAATCCCAGCCCCGGAAGTATTGATCAGGGTGATTTTCCTTCCAGTATATGCAGGAAGCGCGTCTACCAGGTGGCGTGTAGTAAGGATTCTAGTATCCCTGAGCAGTTTCTTGTACGCGTCATCCCATCTCTTGAAAACGGGAACCCCAGCAAGGTTGATCAGCAGATCGAAACTCAATATTTCCTCTTGCCAGGGCCCAGGCTTGGTAGCGTCCGCCGCTAACGTTTTCACACCGGCTGGGGACCATGCTCCCCTGTCCGGCTTTCTCGCCATGATAGTTACGTCAAAGCCTTTTTCTACAAGAAACGGGCTGAGATACGATCCTACAAAGCCGTTTCCTCCTACGATCAGTGTTTTCATTTCCCGTTCACCTCAAGATTAGCTAGAGGAATTCCACAAATCCCTAGATTTTGATTTTGGGGAAGGTGTCCGAAATGAACGGATCTCAGTTGTATCCAAGGCTATAAAACGGGTATTCTGGCCCGGGAGGCACGCGCCGACTCCAGCTTGATCCGCCCTTCCATGACGACTACCATCCTTCGACATAAGCTAGGCCAAATCTTCTGTAGAAAGCAGGAAATACTCGATAATTTTTACACATCTCCACACGTAGGTCAACGTTTCGAGGACGGATTGTCGATGAGGCCGGCAAAATTTATGGAGGCTGGAGTAAAATTAAGTCACAAATACGGTTCCAGAAGCTAGGAAGGTCTTGTACACATTAGACTGACTGCCCAGCCGTTTCCAGAACGTGACCATGCTGAATCTAAAATCATGACCCTAGCGCTCTCACTCGATCAACTCGCCGGATCCGAAGTCTCTCTTATTGGAGGAAAGGCTGCCGCCCTCGGTCGTATATACAAATCAGGCGTCAAGGCGCCATACACCATCTGTCTCACCACACAGGCTTGTCGGACTTTCGTGGCGGCAACGGGTGTTCGTTTGAAGATTCGTATGCGTGAGTCGCTCTCTCATGATGAATGCAATGGTGTTCTCGTCGAAAAAATGAGGTCTGGCATACACCGTTGCATTGAACTTACCTTCGGAATCCGCAGTAGCAATCACGCCGTAACCCTTAGTATTGTCAAAGTAGTCGCCAAGATTCATGATTTAACTCCATGAGGTTTTCGTTTGAGCCTCCCGATACCGCCCAAGTTGGGGATCGATCTGGACTGCGTTCATTCTCTGGCTTGCTACACCTAAAGGGCTGTTGTATTCTTCAGCCGAATGCTATCATAGCTTTGGATGGAAGGACAGGACTGCTTTGCCTGGTCTGGATAAACTCTCATACCGAAATAATCCCTCACGAGATCTGGGGATTACAGGCCAGTTCTTAGGGAGACGCATTGTGAGCCTTCCTTTTATAGTCTTTGTTTTCGTCCTGGGCGCCATCTTGATCAACGGCGCCCCGTCAGAGGGTTCAGAGTCCACAAAATCACTGGTTCGTCCATGTCCGGATACACCGAACTGTGTTTCTTCACGATCCCCGGCAGGAACCCATAGAATGGACCCCATCCCATACCAGGGTTCCATGGAAAACGCTCGACGGAGACTTCTGGTAATTGTTCGGGCTCTTCCACGCGTTTCCGTGGTTGAGGATCGAGGCAATTACATCAAACTGGAACTCCGATCCTCGTTCTTCTCGTTTGTGGACGATGTAGAATTCGAGTTCGACGATGCGAAAAAGGTAATCGATTTTCGGTCAGCTTCGCGTGTCGGCTATTATGATTTCGGAGTTAACCGAAGACGAATGCAGACCATAATCCGAAAATTCTCGGGCAAATAAAGATGGTTATCAGTACAGGAACTTGACGAATCTGTAAGCCATTTTGCGTTATGGCAAGGATTTCATGGTGGATCCATCTCCACTCTTGCCAAATCAAACTTCGTTTCTCAATAATTGTCACCATCTCCAAAGAACAGCCAACGTAACAACCCCATTGGGCCAAAGAATAGTAACTACCAGAATAGTTCCATAGACTTGCCTCCCTTTTTATGCGCTTCAACCAGATTTTTCTGTCATTGTTTAGAACAATAGTCAGAACATGTGTGAAATGGGGACGCCTGTTATTAATTCATAAAATTTTTTTTGCATCTCTTTTTTGTGTGTCCCTGGATGACATACGTTGCCATTATGGTTTCGAAAAACTGTGAGGAGAAAACGAGATGGGCTATTTGCTGGTTCTGACTTCAGGTGTCATCTTAGGGGCGATCATAGTCTTAATAATCAGCTGGATTCGTAGCCATCAGACAAAAGAGACTGCAAGGCAACTGGTCAAAACAGTGGCAAGTCCGCGAATTGACGACATGGAGAATATTCTGGGCAGGGTCAAAGACTCGTTTCACGCGCTATTCCTTGACACCCTATCCAAGAGCATAGAGGAATTTCTGAAACTCGCCACTCAACGTCATGGTCAGCAGACAGAAATGTGTGAGAAGGATCTTGAAGAAAAGAAAAAACTGCTAGACCAAACCATCGACCTCATAAAGGGGTAAAATCAGTGAAGTTTACCCTAAAGAGGTAACAGGCAGAAATTACATCAGTCCTGACCAGGGGAAAGTGGATTACGTTATTGTGTTCATCCCGAACGAACAGGTCTTTTCATTCATAAATCAATAGGATTATTCAATCATCGATGAAGCGCTCAAGAATAAGGTCATCTTGTGCTCACCTATAACTTTCTTCGATGTGCTGGCTGTAATCCGGCAGGTGGTTGTGAATTTCAGGCTGGAAAAAGCTTATGTGCTGAAGGGCATCTCAAGTGGCCTTCTTCTTGTACTCAAGCCCGCTTTCAGGACCGCCCATCGAAGGAACATCCGAATTGATCCGATTCACCCAGGGGATGAACCCTTAATTCACGGACTCGGTAAAACGTTCACCTTTGCGATTTGCTGTTTAGGGCATTGTGCTGCGCTATCAGAAAATGTTCGGCTATACGGCCTAGAGAGGGGGAAATGGAATGGCTGGACCGATTTCGGAAGCGCAGCGAAACCGATTCGGGGATCGGAATCCATCGGACAGCCGCATTTCGGCCTAAAACCAGGAGGTATTATGGGATCGTGAAATAATTTCCGACAAACGGCAAATATTATGTTTCTGTCGACGAACTGAAAACCTACAAAGATAGATCGAAGGTCCTTTTTTTCAAGATTTCTGCTCAGCTTGACCTTGGAAAGAAGATGAATAGCTTCCAGATAAAGTGGGTGATGAGCGAAACCAAAGGATCGCAAGTGTGCTCATCTGATCCTAAAATGGAGCGGATAATAAGATGTGGTGGCGCAATGAGAAGGAGGGATCCATGTTAAATACCGTATGTTTCTTTGAGATTCCTGGCGACGACCCTGAGAAACTTCAGGGATTTTACCGAGAAATGTTTGATTGGAGCTTCAAGAAAGTTTCAGAGGATTTCCGGTACTACAGCATCCAAACGGAAAGCGATACCCCCAAGGGGGGACTGACAGCGAGGCAGGACGAGAAGCATACCCCAGTATTCTATGTGAAAGTAAAATCCATAGAAGACGCTGTCGGTAAAGCCGAAGGGCTGGGAGGTCATGCGCAAGTGCCGAAACGCCCCGTGCCGGGCGTCGGTTGGTACGCGGTGCTACTTGATCCCCAAGGGAACCGGATTGGTTTGTGGGAAGATGACGCTAACGCTGGATAGAGCACGGGAGTCTGGCACAGTCGGCGTGTTGTCGCTCCAGGAGGATCCGCTCTTCATTGAGGACAATTACTCTATGGGGCATTGTGTATGCCAAAGTGACTCTGCGATTTGTATTAATAATCAAGCAGATGGGATCCTTTACTGTGGGAGGCGCCTTCATTTCGCATGAAACACTTCCATATCTGAGTCCATATAGGCTTGAGTAGTGAAACTGTCAATCCTCATCATGCTTGCCGCATCGGTCGTAATCTTTGGAGCCCCAGAGGCCATGGCGGTTGAAGAGCCGTCATACAAGGTTTTGAAAAGGACAACAACTTTGAAATCCGCGACTATGCGCCCCACGTCCTTGCCGAAACAGTTGTGGAAGGCGACCTTGAACAGGCTGAAAAGAAGGCGTTCGGCAGGCTATTTCGCTATATTTCCAGGGAGAACCGTACACGCGTCAAAGTTGCGATGACTGCCCCCGTGTCTCAAAAGCCCAAGGGAGCGAAGATGGAGATGACTGCTCACGTAGGCCACCATCGTCTTCAGTAAGGAGAGTGGTCCGTAAGTTTCACGATGCCGTCCTGGTACACTCTGGACACCCTTCCAGAGCCGGAGGACCCCAAGGTCACGTTGCGTCAGGCGCCAGCTCGTCGGATTGCCGCAGTACGCTACTCTGGTTTCTGGACCGAGAAAGGCTACCTTCGATACAAATCGGAACTGGAGTCATGGATTCACGAAAAGGGCCTCACCATTCGAGGAGATCTGATATGGGCCCGCTATAACCCTCCGTGAACCCCATGGTTCTTGAGGCGGAACGAGATTCTGATTCCGGTAGATGGGGGCCCTGACTAAGAAGAAGTTCAAAATCGAGTTTGGCAGCACTTCGTGGCCTAATGTTACACTTACGTAGACAATGTAAGAAGTGTTGACAAAAAAGAAACATTCCAAAAGTGTTCTCTGATTAACATGTAGCCCTATATCAACCTGTTATGAACAATTAGACGTTTTGGCGCAATAGTTGCTCATATCATCAATGGATTCTGAAATGTAACGTTTTCCCACTGATCCCTTTCTTCGAGTGACCTGTTCCAGGTTTGCAGAAATTGCACGAACTGGAATGGTTGAACGCCAGGGAGGCTGGACAATAATTACAAAAACAAAAGTGGCACGTGTCAAGGAAACGGATTAAGCATATTTGCAGCAGCGGCGTTAGAAATCCCCTTAAACATGGCAAACTAGGGTCATATGGAGTCAGCATGGAAACACCTAAAGACCAAATCGTTAGTGAAATCACGCAATCTACCCGCTCGAAATTACATCTTCTGGCATATGCCGCATGTCAGTTCAAGCCAACATTCAAAGAGCATCTTGACCCTTTATTGGACCAATACAGCAAAGAGAGCGGCATCAAGCTGAATTGTTACATTCCCATGGGATGTGGTCATTATGAGGACGAATATGACGGCGTGTGGGCGGCTATAAGCATAGACGATTTTCCGGACATCGTCGCGTCAATGGGGTTTGGGGACTTTTTCAGGAAGGAATTTGTAGATCGTTTTGTAAAACGACGGTATTTCCGAACCGCCTGGACCGGCAAGATCAACGAGCAGTTCGAGAAAGCCGGGTTTCGGGACCCCGATGGATGGTATACGATCTACTCTGTGTTCCCGTACGTCATGTTGGTCGACAAAAGAAAGCTCGGGAATCGGCCCGTGCCACGTTGTTGGAGCGACCTGTTACATCCGCGGTTTCAGGATAGCGTCATCATTAACGGTTCGGAAGGTCTGGTTGCCGACGCGCCGTTGCTATATTTTTTTAAAGAACATGGAGAAACCGGCTTGATTCAACTCGCCGCCAGCATCCGGGAATCGTGGCATCCGGCGCAAATGGCCAGGGCAGCCGCATCGTCAAATTCCAAAGGAACTGCGGTATATATCATTCCCTGGTTTTGGGCCCAGGCGCGAAGCCCTTCAACCGATGTACAGCTTGTTTGGCCAGAAGATGGAGCGCTCACCAGCCCCATTTACCTGCTCATAAAAGAATCAGCAAGGGCTGTTCTAAAACCGATCATAGAATGTATCACCGGGGCGGAAATGGGGGCCAAGAGCGCTCAAGCTTGCTTCCCCTCGCTTCATCCGGATGTTGACAACAAATTGCCGGAGAATGCGTCATTCAAGTGGTTAGGCTGGGAGTATATCAAGTCAAATGATCTCGAACAGCTCAAGGCATACACCACCGAGGTGTTTTCCGACGCCTGGGGTAAAAACAAAGGAAAGGTGTGATTCATGATCCGGCTGGTCACCGTCTCGGGCCCTCCGTCCTCCGGGAAAACTTCGGTTATCCTTAAAACCATAGACTGTCTAAAGGCAAAAGGCTTTTCGGCCGGGGTCATTAAATTCGACTGCATGTCGTCCCACGACGAACGACTCTACGAGAAAGCAGGTATTCCAGCCAAGACAGGGCTTTCAGGAAATCTCTGCCCCGACCACTTCTATATCAGCAATGTGGACGAGTGTCTTACATGGGGAGTGAGCAGCGGTCTCGATTTTCTCATTATCGAGAGCGCCGGATTATGCAACCGCTGCTCGCCTCATATCAAAGACATCTTGTCGGTCTGTGTGATCGATAGTCTGTCTGGTGTGAATACGCCTCAGAAGATTGGGCCGATGCTAAAGTTGGCAGATATTGTCGTCATCACGAAGGGCGATATCATTTCGCAGGCGGAGAGGGAGATTTTTATCTTTCGTGTGGAACAGGCGAATCCCAAGGCCATGATAGTACGCTCAAACGGCATCACAGGTCAGGGCTCTCATGAACTTGCTATCATGTTTGAGACCGCCACCAAGCAAAGCGCTCTTACCGGGAGACGGCTCAGATTTTCTATGCCTGCTGCTCTCTGCTCATATTGTTTGGGCGAGATGAAAATTGGAGAAAGCTATCAGCGTGGAAACGTCAAAAAGATGAGCTGGGGAAAATAGCATATAGCAGGGGCCTACATGAAAAGAGAATTCTCCACAATTCCGTTCAACGATGTTCTTGTCGCTCACCCTTACGCCGGGGATTTTCTTCTTTCGATGGGTATGAATAATTTCGATAGGAGTCGGACCCTTCAGCAGTTTGTAGATTGCTTGCAAGATGATCAACTTGAAGACCTGGGGCTGGATAGGTTGCAACTCCTGGAACAGTTTGAGCTTTTTATCGGGAAGATGAGAGAATTGAGTAACGCCCCATCAAAACAGGTGGATTCAATCACCATTATTGGCGGACACAATAAGACTGGTGAGAAAGAGCAAGTCAGGTTTACACTCAAGCCAGGCGAAGTAATCTGCGTTGTCGGCCCTACGGGCGCGGGGAAGAGCAGACTTCTCGAGGACATTGAATGTTTGGCGCAAGGAGACACACCGACCGGCAGGCAAATCTTTGTGAACAACCGAATTCCGGATGAAGATCAGCGATTTTCCGCTGAACACAAGCTCGTTGCTCAGTTGTCTCAGAACATGAACTTTGTAATCGACCTGACCGTAGGGGAATTCATCGCAGCGCATGCGGACTGTCGAATGTTGGCAGAACCCCAGGAAATAGCAAATCGCGTCGCAAAATGCGCGAACGAGCTGGCCGGTGAGCAGTTTACCATGGATACGCCGGTGACACAGTTAAGCGGTGGCCAGTCAAGGGCGTTGATGATCGCAGATACCGCCTTGCTTAGTCCGTTGCCGATAGTGTTAATAGATGAGATTGAAAACGCCGGGGTGGATCGAAAAAAGGCGCTCGACCTCCTCGTCAAGGAAGAGAAAATTGTCCTAATGTCCACTCATGACCCGCTGCTGGCGTTGATGGGAGATAAGCGGGTCGTGATAAGAAACGGTGGGATCGCACACATACTTATGACAAGCAAAGCGGAAAGGGCCAATTTAAAAGAGCTGGAATGGATCGATTTAAAAATGACCGAATTGAGAAATCTTATCCGGGCTGGTGGCGCTATTGAGTTTGACATGCGAAGTCATTTCCAATTTGACCTCGTGTGATCGTATAATAATTTACATTACTACGATTCACTTTCTCGATCAGTTTGGGGTTCGTCAGTTGAAGCATCGGCGCCGCCGAAAAGTTGGTGAAATTTTGAGCGAGCGGACCTGGAACAGCTCCTGAGGAGCTTGGTATATTTTATGAGAATCTGTTGGCCTTCTGGTGTTAAACGTGATCCAGTGGGATTAGTCTCCACGAGCTTGAACCCGCATTGTTTTTCGGATTCTCTTATTTTTGCCCATACATTCCTGTATGGTTGTTTCAATTCATGGGCGGCCGCGCTTATTGATCCGGTATTACGGATTGCAATAAGAATCTTGACCCTGCCAGCCCCTATGACAGGTTTTCCACGATCATTTTCGAGCCAAATTTTAAATCGCAGGTTGAAACTCATTCGGCTCCGTCTTCGTCCGAAAGATTTTATGATCAAAGATCAAACCATCAAAGTTTGAACATTGATGGTAGCTTTAAAAATAAAATAAAGCCGCCCAGGACAATAAGTCAAGAGCGGCTCAGTAGAGAAACAATCTATTTTCCGGCAGCGAACTCGTAGTATTTTGTGGGGTCGTCTTTCACGACGTAGATTACCCTCACATCGTCAGCATTGAGCGCTGCCGCTGTGGGATACGTCTTTTTTAGTTCTGCCGCCCGGTTTTTCGCTATTTCTACAATTTTGTCCCGCTCTCCGAATACCAATGCTCCAGTTGGACAGGATTTCACACAAGCCGGTATTTCATTATTGGTTATCCTGTCAAAACACATCGTGCATTTGAAAAGCCGCTTTGTTTTGGGGTCCTGCCGAGGAATGTTGTAAGGGCATCCCTCAAGAGTGGCCTGATAATCCAGGTCTTTTGTTTTTGGGGTGAACAGGACAGCCCCGGTCTTTTCGTCCTGCTTTATCTCCCCGTTCTCCGAAACCGCCATACAACCTGGAGAAAGGCAGTGTCTGCATTGATCGGAAAAAAAGTTCCAGTAAACTTTGCCGTGGCCGTTAGTTCCGTCTGCCATTCTAACCAATTTCCAGGTCACAGCCGACAGATCTTGCGGGTTTTGGTAGTTACCCCAGTTCTTAGTTTGCGTGGCAGGTAATCCATTCCACTGCTTACATGCTATCTGACAACCTCTGCACGCGGTGCATTTGGAGGTGTCTACGAGTATCGAAAATCCTTTGGACATTGATTACACCCCCTCATACTTTCGTGACATTGACCATGAAGCCCTTGTATTCAGGGCACATGGTGTTGGCGTCTCCTACGGCTGGCGTAAGGAGATTTGTTGAATTGTTCCTGTCTGACTTTGGAATCAACCAGCCGAAGGCATAAGGCATTGCTACCTGATGAACCACTTTGCCTGTAATCTTGAATGGACGTATGCGCGGAGTTACCATGGCCACACACTCCACTTCTCCCCTGACGGACGCTACTTTAACACGATCGCCATTTTTGACGCCGATCTCCTTGGCAAGTTGCGGACTTATTTCGACAAAGAGTTCCGGCTGGGCTTCGAGCAACCATGGTTGCCAGCGTGTAAATGCCCCTGAGCACCAATGTTCAGCAAGACCGTTCGTGCTGCATACAAACGGGAATCTAGGATCGGCGGATGCGATTTTGTCCATGTCACTCTTAAAGAACTTGATCGCCGGATTATTCATTTGCTTGGACATAGGGTTCTTTTTCAACGGGCTTTCCACTGGTTCATACTGCTCTGGAAACGGCCCGTCCACCAGTCCTGGACCATACAGAAAAGCTCTTCCGTCCGGTTTCATGATGAACGGCAGTTTGCCCTTTTTCTTGTCACTCATCGGAGGCCATGGCCCATCAGGAACGTCCCCGACCCATTTATCGCCTTCCCACTTCAAGAGGGCTCGCTTGGGGTTCCACGGGACACCGGCCGGATCACAGGAAGCCCTGTTGTAAATGATTCGGCGATTGACCGGCCAACACCAGGCCCAGTTGGAATAGAGCCCAAGTCCTGTGGGATCCTCTTTTCCGCGACGGGCCATCATGTTGCCAGCTTTTGTGTAGCTAGCGCAATATAGCCAGTTACCGCAGGATGTGCTCCCGTCGGCCTGCAGAAATCCAAAAGCGGGAACAAGATCGCCTTTTTTGAACTCGACATCCTTGCCGGAAGGATCCTTTACAGTGACATCTTTCAGGAAATAACCGTTAACGCCTTTAGCTACCTTATGCGAGTCATATCGGCCCTTTTCATCCACGTAATCCCACTGAAGATTTAGAATCGGCTCGGGACATTTCCCTCCTTCTTTTTGGTAGAGTTCCTTCAGCTTTAGGACCAGCCTGGCAACCATGTCTCCATCAGAAATGGCGTCTCCGGGGGCATCAACAGCCTTATATCTCCACTGAGCAAGCCTACCGCTATTTGAAAGACTACCTTCTTTTTCAACTGAACATGCGGCGGGTAACAGAAACACCTCTGTTTTGATTTTCTTAGGGTCTAAACCAGGCCCATGCCAGAAGGATGCAGTTTCATTATTGAAAATGTTAGTGTGCACCAGCCAGTCCAGATTCGAAAGAGCTTTAACGACTTTATTCGTGTTGGGGTGGCTCCCTGCCGGGTTTTGGCTGAACACGAACATACCCTTGATTTTTCCCTGATACATGACATCACACATGTCGAACCACGAATATGTGGCCCCGTCATCACACTTCGGCAACCATGCGTAACCGTAATCATTCTCTTTCGAGCACTTATCCCCATAGAAGCTTTTGAGAAGACTGACCGTGTACTTGGGATAGTTTTGCCACCAATTTGCGGATTGGGGCTCTCCGGTGGTCGGAGTGTTTCCCTTAACATACGAGTCAAGACTCTGCTGGGAAGTTCGAGGGACCTTTAAGTAGCCCGGTATCAAGTGGAAAAGCAAACAACCATCAGTGGAGCCTTGAACATTGGGCTGACCACGAAGGGCGTTGATTCCCCCACCTGCAATTCCAATGTTACCAAGCAGTAACTGAATGATGGCGCTGGCTCGGATATTTTGTGTCCCGAAGGTGTGGTGTGTCCACCCCAATGCATACAACACTGAGCCTGCCTTATCTTTCACACCTGTCGAAGAGAACATCTCGTATACCTTATTAAGGTCCGCCACCGGGGTCCCGGTTATCTCGGAAACCTTTTCAACAGGGTACCGGGAGTAGTGCTTTTTCAACAACTGGAATACACAACTCGGGTTCTTCAGTGTGGGGTCCGCCTCTGGGACACCTTTATCGTTGAGTTTGAATGCCCATTTGGAAGCGTCGTATTTTCTGGTCTTGGGGTCATAACCCGAGAACAGGCCATCGTTAAAATCAAACTTATCTCCAACGATGTATGACGCGTTGGTGTAATTTACAACGTAGTCATTGAAATACTTATTTTTTTCAATGATGTAGTTGATCATGCCCCCCAGGAATGCAATGTCTGTTCCTGATCTAAGAGGCGCATAGAAGTCGGCGACGGCGGAAGTCCGAGTAAAACGAGGATCGACAGAAATAATCTTGCCCCCGTTCTCTTTTGCCCTCATTACCCACTTCATAGAGATAGGGTGGTTTTCCGCAGCGTTGCTGCCCATGATCAGAAGGCAGTCACTGTTTTTGAGATCTATCCAATGATTGGTCATTGCGCCACGCCCGAACGACTCTCCCAGAGCCGCAACTGTCGGGCTGTGTCAAACTCGAGCCTGGTGGTCCAGATAAACCACTCCCAGGCTTCTCATCATTGCATTGAGAGTCCAGCATTCCTCATTGTCTATGTTGGAACTACCGAGATGAGCGATAGTTTCAACGCGGTTGACTATCTGTCCCTTGCTGTTTTTCTCTATGAAATCAGCGTCGCGTGTGGCTTTTGCTCTCTTGGCGATCTCAGTGATGGCCCAATCCCAGGGTTTTTCCTCCCATTTATCACTGAAGGGCGCTCGATATAGCACTTTGGTCAGCCGGTTCGGGTTGTTAGCAGTTGTCTGGAAAACAGATGCGCCTTTGGCGCAAAGCGCTCCCTCATTAATGGGATGGTCCGGGTCACCCTCAATGTTGATGATTTTTCCAGCCTTGGTGTCCGTGCTTACTATAAGACCACACGACACTGAGCAGTAAGGACATATGCTTGTGGTGTTTTTCGCGCTCTTAATCTTGTCGATCTTGAGTTCCTCCGCGTAGGCGCGAAGCGGCCCAAGATCAAGTCCGAGAGAAGACAACGCCACCCCTGCGCCTGCCGCGCCGGAAAGCAAAATGAACTCTCGGCGAGTCAAGTCCATGGTTGATCTCCTTTTTGCTGTTTGATTGAGTCAAGAAAACCAAGAATTGGAAATAGGCCGACTGTTGGAATTCCTCACATTTCTTGAAGATGTTTCCGATAACCAACAGATGACGTATGTCACTATAGACATAACTATTATATGGTGATTAGCAGAACTAAATAATAATGGTCAAGGGCGAGCAAAGCTTAAAATGTTAACGGCTTGTAATTACAGTAAAACATCATCGATATTTGGCAGGAAGCCTATGCCTGGCTATGCATAACCCCGCTGAGTTAACACATCACGCAGGTGCTTTCTGATCGCACCGTAAATTTGCTTCCTGCGTCACTTGAGCATGAAAACAATATGATACTTGCATCCTACCTCATGTGTGGTTTAGGCTCTGATAGTCTTTCACCATAACCTCCCAGAAATGCATTTTGGTGTATTCTAGAAGGTTTGCTCCTATTGCAGCACACAGCCAAACCTTTGAGAGTCGCCCCGGCAAAGCCGGGAGTTACCATTTTTTGGTTTTTTTGGGTTAGAGATACGCTAGCGTTAACGCTGGGGGCCATGTTGCTTAGTGCGTAATCGCTCTTGCCACAACTCCCTAAAATCCAGTTTGTTTTAGTATAGCCAGTTTAGCAATAGCGATATCGCTAGATATTTAAGACTCGCTTGGGAACTTTCAGATTCCTTCCCGTTTCAAGCACTATCGCAAATTCCCCTGAAACATCGCCTTTAATGGGTTTCGAGAATCATGACCTAAGCCTTGGCATGATCCATGCTAATTGACAGGCCAAAACCACCCACGGAAGGAATATGGGAGTGGAGCGGTTTCCAGGTCATTCAATGGCATCCAAGCTACACATAAACGTTGGCGTCTATCTTAGAGATGAGCGCCGCTATGAGAGAAAAGGGAGATCAAAATGAACAGGACGTTTAGGTTGGCAGGTATTTCAATAGTGGCTTTGTTACTGTTCGCTTTTCCAGAAACGGGCCTAAGTGGCGACTGGTTGGAGCAGTACATTGCTGCGGCGACTATCAGCGCGAGTGAGTCAGTTGACCCAGACAATCCAAATAAGCCATCTTTGGATGCCTTCCTGAGGCTTAAGGATGCCGACGCTAAAAACAAAAAGACTTTCGACGGACCAACATATAGGTCTTTTTACGATGGTATAGAATAAAGTTTTAGGCTCTTCACGAGACTGCATGCTTGGTATGTTACCGTGTTCGAGTCGGGAACAAGCAGCTATAAGCAGCATCAACGTGATCCCCAAGATGACTAAGCTTGCACAGCTTTTTAGTTTTAATCTCTATCCTTTCCCAACTATAATAATTTTGTCATCTTTGGAAAATCTGTCTCGTTACAGGACTTTCCCCAAAAAATTAGGTTAGCCCCAGTGAGAGCTGAAGATCAGGCGTTCCCTTATTCTTTTCGTTAAAGATTGCGCCCTGACCAGCTTTGCTAAGGATCTCCTTAATGCCATCAGCAATTGCATAGTAATGAAAACAGGGATTCCAAAGATACGTTGGGCGGCGTTTATGGCATGAAGAGCCAGTATCTCGAGCTTAGGCTTGTGACCAAGATGAACCGCAGCGAAGAAACACGCCGCCAATACCAATGCGGCCATATTTTTGATGCGCTGATATGTCAACACCCTGATGTCTTCCA
>JAJYDQ010000019.1 GCA_021777225.1 Deltaproteobacteria bacterium | reverse complement strand
CGCTCTTCGGAAGCATTATAGCCAGACCAGGCCATGTACAGCCAGGACAGGCCCAACACTGTCGCCACGGCAAAGGTGCTGTACCCGGAGTACCCACCAAAAGTCAGCATAAGCGTGGCGGCAACAAAGGCCAAAATATAACCAGCAATACGCCTTTTTGCTGCGGCTATTCCCTGCTTGACCGGCAGAATAGGGATGGCCGCAGCAGCATAATCATCAAACCGAAAGACAGCGATGGCATAGCAGTGAGCCATCTGCCAAAGGCTGAAGATGGACAACAATATCAATGCCCCCATGTCGAAGCGACCGGTGACTGCGCAATATCCAGCGAGTGGAGGTGTGGCTCCTGCCAGACTGCCGATCAAAGAGCCATAAACGGAATTGCGCTTCATGTACAGGCTGTACACGCCCGCATAAATCACAAGGCCAGCCAGCACGATGGCAGCAGACAGTAGGTTTGTCGCCATCCAGAGTAGCGCCAGACCCCCAATGCCCAAAATCGTGGCGTAGCATAAGGCGATCTTCAGTGAGATAAGCCCCTTGGCAAGGACACGGTTGCGTGTCCGGATCATTATTCTATCTATTTTTCTATCGACGCAGTTGTTGAAAACGCAACCGGAAGCAACAACCAGAGATATGCCGATGAGAGTCGTTGCGAGAGCAAGGCCATCAACAAGCCCTTTGGAAGCAAGAAAAAAGCCGGCTGCAGCAGAAACCAGGTTGCCGAAAACGATCCCCGGTTTGGCAATCAGCAAATAGTTTTTGATCCTTTCATGCATTATCACATCATTCTATAATTCAGGTTGTACATGATCCAGATGGTTCCTCCGACGAAGAGGGCCATGATCAATAAAGTGAACATCAAGGCCAGCACATTCCAAGACGCCGCCGATGAAGTGTCCAGATGCAGGAAGTAATGCAAGTGCGCCAGAATCTGCACAATGCCCGCACTGAATATGCCGGCTAGGGTCACCGAGGACGGCAAGGCACCGCTCATCACCAATGCAAACGGAATGGCTGTCAGAATCAAGGAAAGAACGAAGCCGGCGCCGTAAGATTTGAGACTTCCCCCTCTTGCGCCTATGCTATCAATAGAAGTTTGATTCATTTACACAACTCCCATCAGGTAGACGATACTGAAAATTCCTATCCAGATAATATCTAAAAAATGCCAGAACATACTCAGACGCATCAGCCGTGATTGAACGGGAGATGTCAACCCTTTGATGGCGACCTGCCATATCACGACCGCCATCCAGATCAGCCCGAAAGCCACATGGATACCGTGAGTCCCTACCAGGGTGAAAAAACTCGAAAGGAAGGCGCTACGATCTGGTCCGTGGCCCCCGGCAATCATGCCGCGGAACTCATTGATTTCCATGGAGACAAATCCAAGCCCCAGCAGAAGTGTAACAACGAGTCCAATCAGAACCAACTTCTTCTGGCCGTCGTGCACGGCCAGCATGACCAGGCCATAGGCTACACTGCTGAACAGCAGTAACAGGGTTTCACCCAACAGGTAGGGGAGGTCAAACAATTCCTTCCCCGTAGGCCCCCCGGCGTAGGCGTTGCTTAAGACGACGAAGGTAGCGAAGAGCGTCGCAAACATGATGAGGTCGCTCATAAGATAAATCCAGAAACCGAATATCTGAATCGAGACGGTATTGGGGTGTTCAATTTCTTCGTTATGAGCGATGCCGGTGGTCGAAGCGTTTGTTGTCCTCATTTAGATCTCCGGTACAGATTCTGGGACGGTCCATGAATCTGTTGGACGTTTCTATGCGATTGATCCCAACTGTCGATAGCGTTCATTCTCGATCCGCTCGACCTCGGCAGCGGGTATGATGTAATGTATGTCGTCATCCATCGAGCGTATAATAACCGTGAAAAGCGTACCTAGAGCGGCTAGTATGGCCAGCCACCAGACGTGCCAGATCATGGCAAATCCGAACATGAAAGCCAATGCTCCGATGATAAAGCCGTGCGGCGAGGTTTTCGGCATCTCAATATCGTCATATTGATCCGGCCGCAGATATGCCACGCCTCTTTCCTTCATGTCCATAAAGGCGTCGAGTTCATCTACGACGGGTATTTTCGGGAAGTTATAGATTGCAGGAGGAGAAGATGTCAGCCACTCCAACGTACGGCCACCCCAGGGATCGCCGGTAGGATCTCTAAGGGCATGGCGCTCTTTAATGCTGACTAGCAATTGAATTCCCTGAAAGACGATGCCGAGCAGAATGACGGCAGCGCCAAGTGCAGCGACGAGCAGATAGGGATGCCAGGCCGGGTTGGCATAATGCGCCATGCGGCGGGGCATACCCATAAAGCCCAGCACATACAGAGGGATAAAGGCAAGGTAGAAGCCGATCAGCCAGCACCAGAAAGCGCGTTTGCCCCAATCTTCATTCAAACGAAAGCCGATGGCCTTTGGGAACCAATAATAAAAACCTGCAAAAAAACCGAACAGCGAACCGGGGATCAACACATTGTGGAAATGAGCGATCAGAAACAGGCTGTTGTGGAGCACGTAATCAGCTGGCGGTATAGACATCATGACGCCCGCAGACCCGCCGACAGCGAAGGTCACGATAAATGCCAGGGTCCAGTACATCGGCGTAGCTAATTTTATGCGGCCACGATACATGGTGAAAAGCCAGTTAAAGATCTTCACCCCGGTAGGAACCGCAATCAACATAGTCGCAATCCCGAAAAAGATATTGACGTTCGGGCTGGCGCCCATGGTGAAAAAATGATGTAACCAGACGGAAAAGGACAGGATCGTTATGACCGAAGTGGCATAAACCATTGATTTATAGCCGAACAGCCGTTTTCCGGAAAAAGTGGCGACGACCTCCGAAAAGATCCCGAAAGCCGGCAGGATCACGATATAAACCTCGGGATGCCCCCAGGTCCAGAATAGGTTCACATACATCATCATGTTACCGCCAAGCGTGTTGGTGAAAAAATGCATACCCAGGTAGCGATCCAGCGTTAACAGGGCGAGATCGACCGTCAAAACCGGAAATGCCCAAACCACGAGTAGCATGGTGAAAAAGGTCGTCCAAACAAACAATGGCAACCGCATAGGGTTCATGCCCGGAGCGCGCATTTTGAGTATGGTGACAAGGAAATTGATACCGGTCATGGTTGAGCTGACGCCGGCGATCTGGAAGGCCCATATCCAATAGTCCACCCCTACACCGGGGCTGTACTGTTGTTCGGTCAGCGGAGCATATCCCGACCATCCGGCTTTGGAGAACTCCCCATAACCCAAAGATACCATAACCAGTAACGCCGCCGCTGTGGTTAGCCAGAGACTGAGCGAATTCATAAAGGGAAAGGCTACATCGCGTGCGCCGAGTTGCTGCGGCACAACGATATTCATCAACCCAACCATAAACGGCATGGCCATGAAGATGATCATGATCGAGCCGTGAGCGCTGAATATCTGATTGAAGTGATCAGGAGACAAAAAGCCGAGGGACCCACCCGCAGCAATGGCCTGCTGAGAGCGCATCAAAATGGCGTCGGCGAACCCGCGCAGCAGCATGACCAATGCGAGGATAACGTACATCATGCCGATCCTTTTGTGATCCAGAGTGGTGAGCCATTCGTTGTAAAGGTAGGTCCATTTTCTGTAGTAAGTGATCAAGCCCAAGATCACGAAGGCCATAAAAACTGCGCCAGCTACAGCAGTCATGGTGATCGGATTGTCATAAGGAATCGCTGAAAGGGTCAACTTTCCAAACATATCAATTTTCCTCCGAAACGTCGCTCCCTGCGTGTTTAGAATCGGGGCCTCCGCTCATAGGACCGAAATTTTTGTCCAGATTCGGATTGAACTTGCGCAGGATATACTCAAACAGGTCGGGCTTGACTGAAGAGAAATAGGTCACGGGGTAATAACCAACGCTAGGCTTTGCGAGCTTGCTATATCGTTCCAGATCAAGCTTTTCTGGAGATTGCCTGATCTTTTCAACCCACGATTGAAACTCTTCATAGGAAACCGCATTCGCCTTGAAATGCATGTCAGCGAAACCGCGACCGGTGAATTGTTGATTTTGACCGGCATAAGTCCCCGGTTTATCGGCCAGGAGGTGCAAACGGGTTTGCATTCCCGCCATGGCGTAAATTTGGCTGCCCAACTGCGGAATGAAGAAGGAAGCCATTACGGTGTCCGAGGTGATTTTGAAACTTACCGGAACATTCACGGGAAAAGTGATTTGATTGACAGTCGCGATGTTTTGATCCGGGTAGATGAAGAGCCATTTCCAATCCAGGCATACGACTTCGATGTTGATGGGCTTGTGGGCCGAAGGGATGGGCTTGTAGGGATCCAAAGAATAGGTCCTGGTCCAGGCCAGGATCGCAAGAAGCGTGACAATGGCAATGGGAACCCCCCACATGAAAAAATCGATTTTAGCGGAATGAACCCATTTCGGCATATAAGTCGATTTGGTATTGGAAGCTCTGTACTTTAGGGGAAACCAGAAAGCCATGATGAAGACAGGAATGATGACTATCAGCATGAGAACGATGGCCGCAATGATGACGAAGCGCTCCGATTCGCCGATCGGTCCTTTGGGGTTAAACAAGAGTATCGTGCTACAACCACCGAGGAAAGTTACGGCACACAGGGATAACAACCCGACAAAAACAAAATATTTCTTTCTCTCCATTTATCCCCCAAAGTTTTAAGGGTCTTGACCCGGATTATGAGCCAGTTTGTTGGTCCTTGGACATCTGCCACGGAATCCAGTCTCCGCAGTGTCCCCCTGGCGTCTGAAAAAAACCTGGACGGTCGTTCTTTCGGCAGGAGGAAGGCAAAGCGGTCGTCGCGTTGATAACAATATTTGTAGTTTCCCTGTGTCTAGCGTATCTCACACCCTCCGCCTCTTCGTCAACCACAACGGCTTGGCCTTCAACCAAAAACAGCTTGTCCGTGTCGAGCGAGGAGGGAAAGGCCGACATCATATGGACTTCCTTCCTTTGACCATGATGCGCTACTTTCGCTCTGACCTTAATCAGAAGCCTGATGTGCTATTCCATTGACCGTTTGACAGAAATGGTTGTGGCAGATTTAGCTTAGGCATGGGCATTCCCACTCAGTTTGATGACAAACTGTCTATGGCAGGAACGCCAGCGATTTTAAAGCGATTCATTTACAATTTCAGTCTATTGACGCCAAAATCGCAGAACTATAAGTTGCCTATAGAGCCCAGGATATTTCTAATATTGATCCAGTGCGAAAACAAGAGTTAGTCTACGACTACTTCATCTCCGGGTTCCAACCCAGACAAAATTTCTATTTTACCATCATCCAAAGTCCTACCGGTCCTGACATGCCTGGTTTTGATTTCTCCATTGTCTAACACGCGCACGGTTTCGAGCTGGCCCACAATTTTGACTGCAACCGCAGGGATTACAATTACCGGCGAAGACATCGTTTTAAAGCTTAGTGTGCCATACAGTCCTGGTGTCATCTTCTCGGTATCACGTAAAGGCGCTTTAACTGTAATTGTTCTTGTTTTTTCGTCCCGCTGGGGAACTATTTCCCTGATAGAACAGTTCTCTTTGATGTTCAACGATGGCACAGTCACAATGACCGGCGAACCGATAGACAGGAAAGGGGCGTATTGTTCACCGGCTGCGGCAACCATTTCAAGACTTTTAGGATTGTAAATTGTCAACAGGTCTTTACCAACTACGGCTAGATCACCCTGGTTGACATCCTTTTCAGAAACAACCCCATCAAAAGGAGCTGTTACGAGTTCGTATGACAGAAATGTTTGAGCTTCCGCCAACGCTGATTCTGCCTTGTTTACCGAAGCTTGAGCCATCTCATAACGGGCCGAAACGTCGTCGTATTCCTTTTTGGCTATAGCCTGTTCCTGAAACAGGATTTTATAACGCTCGAAATCCTGTTTGGTTTTTTCCATGTCCACCTTGGCGCTTTCCAAGGCCGCTTTGGCTTGGGCCGAGCGTTCTTCCAGCTCTCTGGCCTCGATTTTCAGCAGAAGATCTCCCTTCTTTACTGTGCTGCCGGCGTCAACTTTTAACTCTGTAACATAGCCGCCGACGCGTGCGGCAATTTTGGCTGTATCTCGAGCTAGCACGGTTCCAGAGACGGTCACTTCGCCCGACGTCTCGACCTTTTCGGCCTTGACGGTCTTTACGTTGGCAATCTGTTCCTTAGGGAGTTTTGTCTCGCCTGCAGGGACTTTATGGTGAAAACCGCCTTGAATCCATATAAGAATCAGTATCAATGCAATTGCAGAAACAGCAGCGGTGAGTAATTTAAATTTTGTCATCAAATCTCCGTTAGAATCCACTTGATAGCATTGAACTTCGTCGAAGAATCTTCGAAAAAAAAACAGTTCCTAACCAAAAACAGACCCCTGCAATTAATTGCAAAACAAAACCAGCAATACTTGCGAACGCCATGAGTCAATATCTCACTAGAATTACTCATGGCGCATGCCCCAAAGATAACCACCAGTTTCAGAATCTGTTAATTTTCCGTCATAATATAGTCATCATATTCGATTTCAAACCTCAGTTTATGTTTAGCTTCTTCTTGCGCCAAAGCGAGAAAGACATTTTCCAGGTTGGCATCTCCGCAGGTTTCGGCTAAATTCGTATATAGCCTGAACGCCTTCTTTTCCTTTTTCATTGCCAGGATTAAAGCTTGCTGATAATCCATCTGTGGACCCGGTTGATCCGCCACCAGATAGTCGCCGATTTGTAGATCCAAGGCCTTTTTTTCGGATGGACCCCATTTCTTGCCTGCCTTAATATCTTCCAGTTTCTTTTTGTGACCCAGTTCTTCTTTGGCAAAGTTCTTAAATATTTGGCTCATCCATGGACGGTCCATCTTACCGGCCAGCTCGTTGTAAAAGTCGTGGGCCTCCTGTTCGTTAACGATAGCAAAATCAAGGATCTCAACTACAGAATTCCATTGTTTCATGACTTACGCCTCCCGAATTTTTTTACTACGGCTTTTATAAAATTCCTATTTAACTTTTTTCAAAGCATCAAGGGCCCCGTCATAATCCGGCTCTTGGGCTACCTCGGGCACAAGTTGAAGATATTGAATTTTCCCGTTCTTATCAATGACAAACACGGCCCTTGCCAATAACCGAAGTTCTTTGATTAACAATCCATAAGCCATACCAAAAGAGGCGTCCCTGTGGTCCGATAGCGTCACGATGTTCTGCACGCCCGCAGCTCCACACCACCTAGCCTGAGCAAATGGGAGATCCATACTGATCGTTAAGATCGTCACGTCGCCACCTAGCGCGATAGCCTCCTGATTGAATCGACGAGTGGACATGTCACAAACCGGCGTGTCTAGAGAGGGAACAGATGATATAATTAGAGTCTTTCCCTTATATGACGACAAACCGGCAGTTGACAGGTCATTGGTGATCGCGGTGAAATCGGGAGCCATATCCCCCTCTTTGATCTCGGCGCCTACCAGTGTTAGAGGATTACCTTTTATAGTCACCAATCCTTTTCGTTCAGTCATAGGAATTCCTTTCATTAATTGAATGTAGCTTTAAAAAGTTCGTGGTCCAATTGCCTAATAGGATTCTTTTGAAGACAGCATGGCTTCATCAATTTTTCCACTAAACAGGTGATAAGCCCAAGTCTGGTATGCGATCACAATTGGAACCATAACCAGAACAACCCCAAGCATAATTTTCAGGGTAAGGGGACTAGAAGACGAATTAAAGGCAGTAAGACTAAGTGTCGAATCAATACTTGAGGGATACATGTTTGGGAAAAGTCCTACGATCCCAAACAGGACTGCTGTCAATATGGTTAAACTCGACGCTGTCCATGCTTTCCAAAATGAGTTCTGGAATATAAATAAACGCGTCGCAAGTAGGGCCAATACTGTAATTAGCGGGAGAATAAACAAGATTGGGTTACCAAGATAGTTTTTGTACAGAGGGGTTGCAAACCATGTACAACCAAGAAACACCACTGATACGACTAACAGGAAAATCCAGATTGAGGATGCGGCTGTTTTGGCCTTTAGCTGCAGGTTTCCATCGGATTTGATCGCCAGCCAGATTGACCCGTGAACCAGGAAAAGAGCAATAAACAAAACGCCTCCGAGGAGGCCGTAAGGGTTAAGTAACGTAAGAAGATTTCCTTGAAAAACATAGTTGTTATCAAATGGTATGCCTCTGAAGATATTAGCGAACGCCACACCGAACAACAAAGCGGGCGCTAAACTCCCTATGAACAAGCAAGCGTCCCAAAAGGACTTCCAGGATAAGCCAGCTATTTTACTCCTAAACTCGAAGGACGCCGCTCTAATTATCAGAGCAAATAATATCATTAACAATGGAGTATACAAGGTGCTGAACATGACAGCATAAGTAGTTGGAAACGCTGCAAAAGTGACTCCTCCTGCGGTTATTAGCCAAACTTCGTTGCCATCCCAGAATGGCCCCATGGCGTTATAAATGACCCTCCTTTCTTTGTCGCTACGGGCGATAAAGGGGAGCAAAATCCCAAGCCCAAAATCAAATCCGTCAAGCATAAAATAAATCCCCCATATCAATCCCCACAACAAAAACCATATTGTTTCAAGCATGATCAATCTGCCTTTCAATCCAACCGGTTACAATTTGAAAATTGATGACTCGAATCAACGATCTCAATTGTTGTCAAACGGTTTCGGGGCCATGTTTTGCGTGGCGAGCCATCAACCAGATAGCTATGGCTCCGAGCCCTGAATATAAAATGATAAATGCGCCCAGTGATACTGCGACTTGGGACCCCGCTAACGGAGAACTTGCGTCAACGGTCTTGAGCACACCGTACACGATCCACGGCTGGCGTCCGACCTCAGTGACAATCCACCCCAATAGGGTCGCAATATATGGTAAAGGAATTGAATAGAGCATAATCCTCAAGTATATGGGGCTCGACTCCAGCCTATTCCTCTTGAACCACCCGATTATCGTGAGCAGGATAAAGAGAAAACCTAGGCCGACCATTATTCTAAAAGACGCAAAAACTGCGGTCACTGGAGGTCTGTCGGCTGGAGGCCATGATTTAAGGCCCCTTATTTCCGCGTTCCAGTCGCCTTTAGCTAGAAAACTCAAAAAATTTGGGATGTTGAATAATTCGACAGAGTTTCGTTCATGTTTTTCGTCAGGAATTAGGAGAAGCGAGAAATCAGCTCCCTTTTGAGTCTCCCACTGGGATTCCACAGCAGCGAGCTTCTCAGGCTGCAATTTGGCCACTTCCTTTCCAATTATGTCGCCCATGAAAACTTCGCTAATAGAAAAAATTAGAGAGAATACAAGCGCTATTCTGAATGATTTCGTAAAAAAACTGATTTCATTTTTCTTTAGTAGATGATAGGCGCTGACTCCCATGACAAAAAAACCGGCGACTACATAGCCGGCAAAGATTGTGTGCAGATAATTTGTTATTGCGTAAGATTGAGTGATAACAGCCAGGAAATCAGTTAATTCTGCTCTTCCACCCCGTATTTCATAACCGACCGGGTGTTGCATCCAGGCGTTCGCAGCAATAATCCAAAAAGCTGAAAGATTGGACGCTATCGCCACAAGCCACATACAAATCGCATGGGTCCCAGGTTTCAATTTGTTCCAACCAAAAAACCATACGGCTACAAAAGTGGATTCCAAAAAGAATGCCACAGTAGCCTCAATGGCTAATATTGACCCGAATATATCACCCACATATTTTGAATATCTTGCCCAGTTTGTTCCAAATTGAAATTCTAATGTTATGCCGGTCACAACCCCGACTACAAAGTTGATCAAAAACATATGTCCCCAGAATTTAGTCATTTTCTTATATTCAGAATTCCCGGTCCGCACATACCTGGTCTCCATTATAGCCACAAGGATACTCAGCCCTAAAGTCAATGGAACAAAGATAAAATGAAACAGTGTTGCAACGGCAAATTGTAAACGGGACAGAAACACAGGATCCACGGGAAACTCCTTTTGCCAACATCAGGAGATAATGGTCTTGATTACTTCAAATCGATGAAGAGATTGATTGTCATACTTTCCATGACATGTATCAATCATTCATTCAACAGCGAAATAGCCTTAACTACAAAATCTGAAACTTTGAATTTCTTTAATTCATTATTTGAGAACATTTGAAACTCGGCGTGATCATTCAATAGCTCACCCAAATAATCTCTATCTTGTATTGCTTTCAGGAGCCCTATGCTCAAAGCGCTTAAGCCCCTGATTGAGGCGTCATTCGAACTGAGGTACTTGTGAAGATGTATGGAAGCTGGTTTCATAAGATCAGGTCGAACGGTAGCAAGCCGGGCCACACCCCAGATAAGACCTTTTTGCAACGGTTCGTATTCAAGGAAGTTCCCTTGTTCATCGAGATACGAAATTAATATAGAGCTATATTCTTCTGCTATTGTATTGCTTTGGGCCATTATTTCGCTCATTGCCTCCGGAGCGCCCCAGCCTATTCCTCCGGACTCATCGTTCAGGCTCCACATGAGACGGCGCATAATGACTCGAGCCGCCTCTACGTCCTTTTCCGCCATAAAAGATACAATGGCGCCTATTGCCGTCACGGCCCTCCATTTTACTAATTCGTCATGATCTAGTAACAAGGACAATAATGGGTTAACAACCAGTCGACCGGGTAATTGCCGAAGCTTTTCAAGGCTGGAACAGAAAATTGGGTCCTTTAGTAATTCCACGACCCTTTCCTTCAGCTTTCGTCCCTTCAGCCTTTCCACCATTATTGCCTTGTTCCATAGTTCCTGACATCAATGCTTTACACTGGTACTGAGTCCTTTATTGCAGCGGCTATTTCTCGACCGAGGTCGACACATTTTTTTAATCCTTCATGATTAGGTACAAACTGCAAATTTATACCGGCGCCGAAGAGCTTCATCTTCATTTCTTCCAGCGATTTGGCAAGTTGTTTTACTGCCTCTCCACTCCAGCCATACGATCCAAAAGCCGCTCCAAATTTGTTAATTGGCCGCAAACCCTTCATGTAGCAAAGCATATCGGCCATTCTGGGAAGCATTCCATTGTTAAGCGTAGGAGACCCCAAAATGACCGCTTTCGAATCTATCATTTCAGTAATCACGTCGCTTCTATGATCACAAGCCAAATTCATAAGCTTTACACTTATGCCCGATTCGATCAAACCATCAGCTATGGCTTTAGCCATCATTTCGGTGCTGTGCCACATGGTGTCATAGATGATTAAAGCCTTGCGTTTGCACCCCTGTTTACTCCATTTGTCATAAGCCTCAACAATCTGAAGCGGGTCCTCTCGCCAAATTAATCCATGATCCGGGGCTATCATGTCTATTTTGATGTTCATCTTCTTAACTTCAGCAATGAGTTTTTGAACCAGCCCTGAATATGGGAGAAGGATGTTCGCGTAATACTTGACTGCGTGCGCCATAAGTTCAGAACTGTCAACCTGGTCGTTGAATCTTTCACTTGTGGCCCAATGCTGACCGAACGCGTCGCTTGATATCAATAGTGATTCCTCTTTGATGTAGGAAAACATGCTGTCCGGCCAATGGAGCATTCGCGTTTCCAGAAACGTGATTGTCCTCTTTCCTATTGAAATTTCCTGGCCAGACTCAACAATTTCGTACGGCCAGTCATCTCTGTGATAATGATCCAATAGCGCTTTCTTGCCCCTTGATGAACAAAAAACTTTTTCGGGCTTTATCGCTTCTATTATTTCCGGAATAGATCCCGAATGATCGGGTTCTACGTGGTTCACAACAAGATAATCTATTTTTCCGGGGTCGATGACTTTATAAATATTGTGAAGCATATCACTTTTGAATGGCTTCTTTACTGCGTCAAAGAGTGTAACTTTGTCATCCATCACCAAGTAGGAATTATACGTGGACCCTTTGTCAACCGAATAGCCATGGAAATCCCTGACATGCCAGTCCACTGCGCCAACCCAGTGTACCCCTTTTTTTATCTCAACAACTGTTCGCAATTTTTCCTCCACAATCATACTATTCGGGCGAAAATGAGTCCTTGTCCGCTCCGCATACTGGACAAACCCAGTCCGCGGGAAGATCGGCGAATGACGTTCCGGGGTTTACACCATTATCCGGGTCTCCGACTGCTGGATCATAAACGTAGCCACATACCTGACAAACATATTTTTCCATTTTATAAACTCCCTTTTTTAAATTAAAACCTAATACTAGATACTCTAGATCATTTCTGACACGGTAAAAACCTGAGAGATTTTTCTCAACCCTATTTCCCTGAGATTTTCTTGCCTATTTCCCTGCCATAATCTTGGGCCATCTGCATTCCACCCTGAATTACAGCGGATTTGAGTCTTAACGGACTCCCAACCATGTCCATCTTGAGAATGTTTTGCATTGTGTCATAAATCCTGTCAGGCGCTTCACCACTCCAGCCAAATGCTCCGAACGAACCGCCCACTTTACCGTCGAGGTCCAACTTAGCCGCCAAAAATAAAAGCGTTTTCATGGCCTGCATCATTTCCCCGTGATAAGTCGCGGAGCCAAATACATAAGCGTCGTAACCATCCATTTCCTCTTGTTTGGTTAATTGAGTCGCGGACACAACTTTTGCGTCCACTCCGGTAAATCGTATTCCCTCAGCGACTAGGTCAGCTATGTTCTGGGTCTGACCAGACCTTGTGGCAAAAACTATTAGAGCTTTAGCCATCTTGCGTCTCCTTTAAAATTAATTGAAAATATCGAGCAACCGTGGAACAAGTTTGTTGACGCTTCGTACCCGTTATTCACCTGCTTACGTGAAATTTTTTCCCGAGGATAGCCGCTTTACCCAGCTCAAAAGCCTCCTTCAATATATCCGGTCGTTCCGAAATGGCGGTTTTCTTTTCTACTGAGCGAACGAACAACCCGCCTTCATAACTTTTGTCCAAGGCGTCAAAAAAATATTTGGCCACCATTTCTGAACCTTCAAATAAATTAGCCCCCTTAGTGGCCCCCACAGCGATCATATAGCCTCGCCCGGAATCGTATTGCCGTCTACGGTCTGGTGGCTTTTCAAGCATTCGTCTGTTCCACAAAGCTTGGCATCTGTCTATCAAGGCTTTCGCACTAGATGTAATCCCATAAAAGAACATGGGACTGGCTAAAATTATTACTTCTGATTCTAGCAACTGAGGATAAACAATATCCATATCGTCTTTGATCACACATTTGCCAGTTTTATCGCAACCACCGCATTCCCGGCATCCACTTAAGTTTAAATCAAACGAACGAATGGCATGTGCCTCAGCGCCAATTGATTCTGCTCCCTTAAGGGCCTCATTCAACAGCAGGTCGCTATTGCCACCCTCACGCGGACTACCGTAGATCCCTAAAAGTTTCATGATAAAATCTATTCCCAAAGTTTCATAACGTTGACCACTGTGTTGTATCGTCTCAGAAGGTAATTATTTGATAACCTTCTTTAATATAATCAGCTAAACTGACATGTCCTGATAATTCGTCAGCGATAGGAAGGCCCTCTGCCATGATGGATTCCAAGACATTCATTTTTAATGCACAGGCTTTACAAACAGCAAATATAAGGCCCTGCTCCCTGACCTGATTATAAAGGCCATTTAGTGGATTGCCCGCCTTAACCAGATCTGGGAGCAGCTTTGTAGTTGAGCCTTCTATGACTATTCGCACGTCAAATCCCTTTCTTTTCATGTCGAGCGAATTCAAAAGAACATGAACAAAGCACATCTGGTCACCATTGAAAGCGACCAAAGCGACTCGAGTCATTTTATCCACTCCTATAACATCTTGCCATTATGATCCAATTTAGTCAGATGTTATCGACGATTTTATCCTTTTAACCTCGGGTCCTGCCCAGTCATTCCACACTCCGGGATGTAACAGGTCACATTCACAAACTCACACTTGTCCTTGCAGGTAGGACAGGTTTCCGGTGGAACAACCCCGGGGTCAGCCTCATAGGTGTAACCGCATTTTGAACATTTCCATGTAATCTTTTCCATTTTTATCAAACCTCCCTGTATGATTTTTTAAGTCACTTTCTTTTAGAACCGGCCAGAAAGTTCAACCTGTCCAGCATTTCCTGAATAGTTTTCCCCATGAACCACCGCCCCCGATCAAAAACACCGTAGTCAGCTCCCAACATAGCTGAAGACAAACGGGTAGAATTGCCGTAAAACAGCCATTCTTCTGTCCATTGCTTTTCAATAGCCTCGTCAAACGGGTTTGTTTTGTCCGCAAGTTTTTGATCCCAGGCCTTCATCAGGATTTTGGTGGCAGAAAGAGTCATTGCGTCCGTTGTTTTTAAGGTATTCTCGAAACGGCCCCAATGACCTTGAACCCAGTCAGGGGTATGACATGCCAAACACACACTTTGTAACGTTTCTTTCCTGGTTTTCTGTTCTTGAGGACTTATGAGGTACTCGGATGCCGGGACCCCCGAATAAGTAGTGGGCAGGGGTAATCCATCGGCATTTCGAATTATTGACGTGTCCGGAGATTTTGGATGAGCATGCGCGTAAATCAATCCAAAGGTTCTCCACGGAAGTCGATCATTCATCTGATGGGTTCTTTTGGCAATGACCGATCGTTCCTGATTTACCAAGAGACTCACATGGCAAGCCGCGCACGTAGGGGCGTTAAAGTCCTTTCCCACTGTCCACGGAACAGCCTTAAAGTCCCATTCTTTGTTGAGTGATGAAAACATAACCCCATGCTTGCTTACCGAATAAATCTTGTATGCCGGCACGTCGGGGCCCTTGTGACACTGTGAACAAGTATAGGGTTTTCTCGCCATCTCAATTGAAAATTGATGACGTGTGTGACAAGCGGAACATGACCCTCGGCTCCCGTCAGGATTTAAACGGCCAACTCCGTCATTCGGCCAACCCGACAATTCAACGAATTCCAAATCACCATAGTCAGTTGAACGCGTCTTCTTACCAGTTACTTTAAGTTCCGTGCCATGACAGGAGTAACAGGATTCTGAATTCGTCTTTTCATCAGGTTCCTTAATTGTCGTACCCTTTTTACTAAGCTCCTGGGTACCGTTTATTGTCTTCATGAGCATCCCGAACACGGGGTTCTGGGAAAGGTTTGTGTGGGCGAAAGCCATAATATTTTTCTGAAACTGCGATTCTTCAACAGAATGACAAGTTGCACAGTCCTTTGACGTAACCGTCAAATGGACCTTTTGATCATTGTGATTCATTATATCGGCATGGGCTTCTGAATTGACCATATGACATTCTGCGCAACCTACAACCACATTTTTGAGTTGCTCCGGTAAAGTGTTTGTCGATATACGTCGTTCGAGTTCCGGGCGTTCAAGAGCTTTTGTCGGGGTTATTTTAGAATGCGCGCTACGCCTCCAATCAGCTACAATCGCTGGTGTAACCGAACTGTGGCAGGCGATGCAATCTTGGGTTAAATCGCTGACAGGTTGTTCCGCAGCAAAAGACAGGGAACACCAAAAAAATGTCCACAATAAAACCATCAAAAAAATGTGTCGTGACGAAAAATCTTCGCTGAATTTATCCATCGTCCCACACCGCCTGAAAACAAAAGTCATTGAACAATAAATGGAAGTTTAAAATGGTTTACATTTGTCATAAATATTTCTGGATCAATTAATAGAGTTCTGGTGAACCCGTGTCTGAGTCAAGTCTCGTAAAGTCGTAATTGGCTCCTACAATTTTTCAAGCTCCCTGATAAGGTTTTCGAGCTTTGGCATGGAGTTTATGTCATGGACATCTATGTATCGGATGACACCTTTTTTGTCGATTACAAACAATGCTCTTTCCGACACACCATTTGATCTTAAAATACCATATTTTTTCGCCACTGCCCCGTGAGGCCAAAAATCAGAAACCACAGGGAACCACAAATGGCCCATTTCCTTTGTCCATGCGTACAGAGTCGGAATGTTGTCTACGGAAATCCCAATCAATTGAGTGTCATACTTGTCGAACAGGTCTTTAGCAATATTGTAACCGGGCCACTGTTGAGAGCATACAGGAGTCCAGGCAGCGGGGACAAATGACAAAACGACATTTTTCTTATTGAGGTATTGACTCAGTGTAATGAGTTTGCCCGACAATGATGGCGCCGAAAAATCAGGTGCGATGTCTCCAACCTTGAGAATTGTAGAGCTGTCAATCGCCTTCAGCTTCCCGGGATCGTAAATTGACGAATCAGCGGGGACCGAGGCGCCCCAGGAAAACGATAAGGTCATGAGCTGACATAAACCAGTAAAAGCCACGAACACAATAGCACTCTGTATCTTACGCATAGCGATCAACCTCTACCCGAATTCGACGCAGTCACAACCTCTTTTAAAAATTCACCAGCGTTCTTTATAGCTCCAACCTTGGTGAAAACTATTTTGAACTTGCCATCCATCATTAATTTTCCAACCAAAAAAGTGGGTGTGCGAATGTTCTCGCTTAAGGCTTTCTGCACGAGGAAATTGTCATCAGCTATAAGTGGAAAAGAAACATTAAACTTTTTTTTGAAAACGCTTACTTCATACGGGGTGTTGCCTGCCCCAATTCCTACAATTTTAATGCTGTCCCGAAGTTTGGGGACCTTAAGCGCAAGATCGTGTAACTCATTTACTACGGCAGCGTCACCCTGACAAATAGGGCAGTACATACTAAAGATCTCAATGATAATAAATTTTGCCCTTATCTGGGAAAGCTTGAAATTCGGTCCATCGTTAAGTCCCAAATACTTTTTATCGGCAAGGTTTTCCGGAGCGTCAAAATTAAGATTCGTCAAGACATTTGAATTCACGGCCAAATTTTGACAAATAACCAGTTCAGGCGCCAGCGACATTAACCCAATAAAAAAGACCATTAAAACATGAGCTTTTTTCATATTCGCCCCAATCAGTGATTCAAAAGATCCGAAAAACTATTTAACTGCCCATTGGTCTGAACATCTTTTTCCCTGCTCCACATATCGGACATTTCCAGTCGTCAGGTAGATCTTCAAAAGCTACCCCTTTAGCAATTTTTCCCTTCCGGTCACCTTTTTCGGGATTGTACATGTAACCGCAATTTGTAGTTTGACATTGATAAATTTTCATACCGCCTTCCACAATCACCTCCCAAGTGTTACGCCGGATTGATTCCTTAATACACTGTCCTTTTGGAGGTCATTCAAACCGGCGCTAAACAAACCTTAACTGTAATGAATCGCTGATGTCATCTTTTCAGTTGCGATAGCAAGCACTGGTAAGCGCAATTGACTGAGAATTCTAGGCTTTCCACAGACCGTGTAGATTGCAGTACTCACGGGCCGTGAACTCGCCTGAAACAGAGAAGAAGGCTTCCGGAGCTTCTCCCGGCTTGAGGAATTGCCGGTAGGCCTTCCCATCATTAGCGATGATCTCTATCCATTCAATATGATGCTTCTCTTCCATCGGGTGGGCAACACTGCCGACTTTGACTTTCAATCCACCGTTGGTAGACTCCTTTACCGGAACATGCTTTTCTTTCGCTGCGTCAACGGTGTTCTCTACGTACAGCTTCATTGGTTGGCCACAACAAACAAGTTGACCTTGACCGGTGTGAATCGTCTCAACAATGTTTCCACAAACTTCACATTTGTAAATCTGTAGTAATTCCGTCATTTTCAAAATACCTCCACGTGTTTCTTTTACTTAGGCTCGTTCCAATCTTAAAAAACTGACCGATTAGTAAACACCCTATAATATACTAGAACCTAGCGGATGAATCACCAGTTTTCCGCAAGGATCTCGAAGTAAGCCTTCGGATGAGCGCAAGCTGGACAGGAATCCGGGGCCGCTATCCCTTCATGCAGATAGCCACAGTTAATGCAACGCCACACTACAGGCTTGTCCTTTTTGAAAACCTTGCCTGATTCAACATTTTTGAGAAGGTCCAGATAACGCTTTTCATGTTGCTTTTCCGCAACACAAACTGCTTCCCAAACTCGCGCAGCAACTTCAAGGCCTTCAGATCTTGCTACCTTAGCAAATCCGGGATACATTTCTGTCCATTCGAAATGCTCACCCGCTGCGGCAGCCCTTAGGTTATCGGCTGTTACAGACACGATTCCCGCAGGAAAAGCCGCCTGAACAACGGTTTCGCCACCTTCCAACTGCTTGAAAAAACGCTTTGCGTGCTCTTTTTCCTGGTTAGCTGTTTCATCAAAAATCTGCGCGATTTGAATCAGACCTTCTTTACGGGCCTGAGAAGAGAAATATGTGTATCTGTTGCGCGCCTGAGATTCTCCAGCAAATGAAGTTATCAGGTTTCTTTCTGTTTCTGATCCTTTTAGTGAAACCATTTAATCTTTCCTTCCAATAATGTTTTTCTTGATGTCTAAAATCTCGATTTCCCCTCTTTTTGATCTTGGAGTGATACAATCCGGACAGAATCCCCCAAATTCCATTTTATGCCACAAGATCTCGTAATCGCTCAGATCGGCGGCCGCTTCATCAATTGATTTCATTGCAGGTAATCGCAAATCATCAACCCTTCCACAACCAATACATCTGATGTGGTAATGATTACCAATGGTTCCATCGAAACGTTTTTGCGTTCCGGCCATTTCAAGTTTTTGAATCAATCCTGATTGAGACAACAATTCCAGGTTTCGATAAACAGTCCCCAAGCTGATCCTCGGCAAACGTTTGCGCACCAATTCATAGATTTCATTTGCCGTAGGATGTGAAGTCAGTTTACCTAACTCTTCAAGTATGACCCGTCTTTGCGAAGTTTCTCTCAGGTGTTCGGTCATTTGGACCACACACAATCCATAATGGTAACTATTACTGATTAACGCGTTGAATACATAATGTCAATATATAACTGGTCAAAAAACTTGCAAATTATAATTAAGCATTAATGCTGTCGTGTCAACACGCGCTTTACGGCCCAAAAATTCAATGGCCTCTCAATTTATCAAGACGTCTCGAACAAGGATATGAATTGGAAGTTGGTTGAATCGAATAGACCCTGATCAGTAATTTTTATTTCAGGAATTGGAGTTAAAGCCATAAACGAAAGCGTAGCAAAAGGCGCATCAAGGGAGCATCCCAGGTTTCTAGTAGCGGTTTCGCAATCAGTGAGCCTTGTTTTAACTTCGCGAATTGGTAGATTAGACATCAAGCCACCGATTGTTAGAGGCAAAGATGCGCGCGCCTCTCCATCAACCACTACGGCTAACCCTCCCTCCATTTCGGATATCATCTTGGCGGCGATAAGCATGTCGGAATCGTTTACACCGACTACGACAATGTTATGAGAGTCATGGGCAACGGATGACGCTATTGCTCCTTTCTTGAGTCCGAAACCTTTGATAAGGCCGACAGCGTAGGCCCCTGAACCCCGATGTCTCTCTATTACAGCAATTTTCAGCAGGTCTCTCTCAACATCTGAACTGACCATTCCATTGACGCTAGGTGTTTTTTCGACAGACCGCTTGGTCACAATTTGCCCAGGAATCACCTGAATCACATTTACAGAGGCTCCTTCTGCAATTACTTTGAAATCGGACACGCGGTCCCAGGCCACATTGCAACTCGGTGGAAGCTTCGAAACATCTAAGTTGGCAAACGTTCCAATGTATTGCCCTTCTTCAGAAATCTTCAGGCCTGAACTGTACACGGATTTAACTCTAAATTTTTCCAAGTCTTCCAGGATGACAAAATCGGCCTTATACCCTGGCAAAATCGCCCCGACATTTTTGAGACCAAAATAGGAGGCTGGATTAATTGTTACCATCTGTATCGCCCTCACCGGATCCAAGCCTTTGCCGCGCACACGTTGCAGCAGATAATTAAGATGGCCTTTACTCAAGATATCGTCTGGATGTAGATCATCCGCAACCAGCATGATGTTTCGAGAATTATGAGAGTCGACAAGGGGCAATAACGAATCCAGATTTTTTGCCGCCGACCCTTCTCTGATCATAATTTTCATGCCGATATCCAGCTTCTCTCTCGCTTCTTCCAAACCACAGCATTCGTGGTCGGACCCAATACCCGCTATTCTGTATGCGGTGAGGTTTTTCCCTGAGAGGCCGGGGGCATGCCCGTCGATTATTTTATCCTTGAATACATTGATCTTCTTTAGAACATCCTGATCCATTAGAATCACGCCAGGGAAATTCATCATTTCGGCCAAACCTAAGATTCTCTCATGTTCCCGAAATTTAACCATATCATCCGATCCTAACGTGGCGCCCGATGTCTCAAAAGGTGTCGCTGGGACACACGATGGAAACATCACGAAAACGCGCAGAGGCAGGCCCTCACTTGAATCCAGAATATACTTTATCCCCGCCAGACCGTGAACATTTGCTATTTCGTGAGGATCGGTCACTACAGAGGTAGTGCCTAGAGGAACAACATTGCGAGCCAGTTCGGCTATGGTGAGCATGCTGGATTCAAGATGGATGTGACCGTCAATAAAGCCCGGAGCAACAAAAGCTCCATTCAAATCAACCGCATGTTTAGTTTCATAATCTCCAAATCCTACTATTAGATCCTTATGCACGGCGATAGACGCGTTGTGTATTCGGCCGGAGAAAACGTTGACGACATTTGCGTTTTTCAGCAACAAGTCAACTGGTTCATTTCCAAGAGCCAGGGTAATTTTTTCTTTTAAATCCATACCAATTACTCCATGTTTCAAAAAATTGTTTGTAATGATCAGGCATTACCCAATTTAGTAGCTCAAACAAGAGCGCCTTCCAAAGCTCTGCGACAGTCGCAGTCTTCGAAATTTATTGCAGGCGCCGCTGTCAAAAATATCTTTTTGACGTTCAAAACGTTTTTTTTCATGGTGGAGGCTATCATTTCCCAGGTAACGGCTTCATCAGAGTGTCGCCAGCAGTCATAATCAGTGGTCATTGCCACTACTGCGTAACATATCCCCGATTCCCGGGCCAGAGTCGCCTCCGGCGATGTTGACATATTGACTATGTCGGCCCCCAAGGCACGAAACATTTTACTTTCAGCTCTTGTAGAGAACCTGGGTCCTTCAATCGTTACAACAACTCCAGCGGCATGAAATTTTATCGATTGGACATTCGCCGCATCTATCAACACCTTCCGCATACGTCCGCAGAAGGGGTCCGCCATAGATACGTGCGCCACCTGGTCACCTTCGTGAAAAGTTGACTTTCTATTCCTGGTCCAATCAATGAATTGGTCAGGGAAAACCAGGTGGCCAGGTTCAATTTCCTCCCTTAGGGAACCACAAGCGGTCGTAGCTATTACATGGGTAACTCCGAGTTCTTTCATGGCCCAGATATTAGCCCTATAGTTTACTTGGGAAGGAGCTATTCTGTGGCCCTTACCATGACGATTCAGCGACACAACCTCTGTTGAACCCAGCAATCCTATCACAGGGTCAGCGGAAAGATGTCCAAAAGGTGTGCCCATTTTAATTGATTTGGAGAACGACAGAAAATCCGGCTCATCGAATCCTGATCCACCAATGATCCCAATCTTGATCAAAACTGTCTCCTTTATTCTATTAGAATTTAAGATTGTAAAAAAATGTATCCGCTTGCGTGACTCGTTCTGTTTTCTGAAAAGATTACAATTTTTCAGCACTTATAGATTGACATTACAATATGTTATGCAATAGATTTTGAATTGTAAATGAATTTCAGAAACTGTCGATTTATTCTGGAGGTATCAGCAAACTGTACTCCGGCAAGCTGAAAAGAATAGTCTTATTGTTTGTTTTAATGGGAATTTTGTGCCATTGGTCGTCAATTCTCAATGCTGAAAACGCACCTATAGGCGCGTGTTCTTTCCTTGGCGTAAAAAAGACAGACAGGGTAGGCAAGACGAAACCAGAGCCGGACGGCGTTCCTGACGCTGTATTTTCTCTTACGTTTTCAACACCTCTCGCGGACAAAAGAATTGAAGAAATTGAAGTCATCGCTTCGAATCCTTCGAAATCGTGGACCTCACATCTTGAAAATCACAACTCGGATTATCTCGGAATCGCCCTAGCCAAAAATCCGTCAGACATTTTAAACCGTAAGGAGGGGGAGCTTAAATCGCGTCCCCTATCTGACCAGAATTTGCTTCTTTTTATGACTGACGATGGTAAATTTTCTAAACAAGATCGTAAATATCAAGTTCGGGTGAAGTTCGCGGATGGTTCGACCTTCAATAAGCAGGTCCAAGAGGAGGCGGGAGTAAGCCAAACAGCAGGGACACCAGGGCAGACGGTTTATCCTGTAAGGATGTCCGCGTACTTAAAAGGAATTTCAAATTACGACGCGGTTGGATTCGGCAAAAAAATTGAGGGAGACAACAAGCCCGACGGTCTTTTCGAACTTAAGCTTGAAACCAAAGATAGGGAGATAAGCGCAATAGAAATTAGAAATATAGATGGCGAAAAGGCAGTATGGGACACGGTTCCAACCAGCAATAATCCTCCCATAGGCGTTGCTTTGAAAAACGAGCCGACGCGATTGATCAATGAACCGGACGGATCGTTGAAGCTTGTAGTTAAAGATAAGGTTGATCTTAATCTGTATGTCGCCGACAGCGGCGCTATCGAAGGAGGCAAAACGGATTTTAGGGTTAATGTGGCTTTTTCAGATGGACAAATCTATTGGACAAAGGCAGAAAAGTCCCCTCTAAGCGACAAAGAGTCTTCCGAGGAAACCGCTGCCAGCGGAGGCCAGGGAACGAAGGTCAATTTCCTGGGCGAGTGGCTTGGTTTCTTTCCAACCGACGCTGTTGGGCCTTATCCTGAAATTAAACCTGACGGCAAGCCTGATTCGGTTTTCGGTTTGGATATAGATGTCAACCCGAAGAATACAATCACTGGGATTGAAATAAACAGCGTGACTGGGGTTGTCAGAAAATGGGGCACTTTCGGGACCTCCGCCGGAGCGTGGGGTCTGGCTGTGGCTTATCAAAGGGCGCCGACCGCACTCCTTAATAAACCGGACGGTTCAATCTCTATTCCAATTGAAGGAAGGACACAATTTTACCTTTACGCCTACGATCCTGGAGATCTGGCACGGACGAACCAAAACCTGAGGATAATTGTCCGGCTCGCTGATGGCTCGTATTATCAGCAGATGGTAAAAAAGGGACTTGCGACAACTTCCACTGTCGCTCCGGAAGTTGACACGGGCCCAAAGGCTAAAGGACTCATTACCTGCGAGTTTAGAGGCTTTCTGGCTGATCTGGTTAATACGAGCACCCGACCGGGTAAAGATGGATACCTTGATGGAACTTTCATAATGAAGCTTCAGGTTGAAGATAAAAAGCTGCAGCGGGTTGACCTTTTAGGGCCGGATGGAGTGGTCAGATGGTCAAGTGAGCCCAAGGCGCCTGAAATGTTTTTAGGAGTGGCCTTGTATCCTAAAATCTATCAGTTGATTAATGTCAAGGGAGGACCACTTAATACTCTTGTTACCGGTCGAAGAACCATTTATCTTTATGCTGCGGACAACGGTCTGCTATCTGACCCAAAATCCCGACTTACTGTGAATGCCGTATTTGGTGACAAAACATCTTTATCCACCGAAGTTGTCAAGTAAATTGCGGCCATAAACCTGCCTCTGGATAATTCACAGCCACCTTGACATGCATATCCCCGTTGGCTATTGTCGACGTTGTCTCATTTGGAACTCAAGAGCTAGCTCCTTGTGCGGGGTTTTTATACAAATTCCTCTTTTAACACTGAGTCAAAAGAGCTAAGATCGTCAGAGTCGCTGAAGCTCTGTTGGAGGTCACCGTGATTGTAGCCAAACCGAAACCATTTGAGGAAGTAGTTGAAATGTTGCGGAGTTTTTCTCGGGTTTTGGTTGCCGGCTGTGGGACTTGCGTGGCGGTTTGCCTTGCTGGAGGCGAGAAAGAGGCTGGAATTATTGCGACACAGCTTGAACTGGTATTCCGCAATAGCAATTTTAAATCATTCGCAGCTACTGTTGAACGCCAATGTGATCGGGAATTCCTGGCTTTGCTGAAAAGCCACATAGAACAGGCAGACGCGGTGTTGTCGCTCGCGTGCGGAGCGGGGATACAATTCCTGGCTGAAATGTATCCTGATAAACCTATTTTCCCGGGTGTGGACACGAGTTTTATTGGTGTCAACGAAGGAGCTGGAATCTGGAGCGAGCGCTGCAGAGCCTGCAATCAATGCTACTTGGGCCTTACCGGGGGTATCTGCCCGGTCACAATGTGTGCCAAAGGCCTCCTTAATGGCCCTTGTGGGGGTCCATCTAACGGTAAATGTGAAACAAGTCCGGAACGGGATTGCGCTTGGGTCAAAATTGTAGAGCGCTTGAAAAGCCAATCTCGTCTCGACATTCTGGCTAATATAACTCCCCCTCGCAACTATGGTCTTAGCGAAAAACCCGCAAAATTGGTACGGGATGATTATCAAAAAAGATTCTGAGCTGCGTTTCTTTGGGATACAAGAGGAAGATCATGAAACTTGAAGAAGTGGTTCGCAATCGTAAGAGTGTTAGAGCTTTCCGCCCTGATTTGGTTTCAAGAGAAACTATTTCCAGAATAGTTGAGTTGGCGCGCTGGGCGCCATCATGGGGAAATACACAGCCGTGGGAAATAGTCGTCGCCGACGGCCCTAAAGCAAAGGAACTCGCCATCGAGTTTCAAGAAGAGAGCAAGAAAGGGGCCACTCCCAGACCAAGTATTTCCATGCCGCTCAATTTTTCCGGCGTTTATAAAGACCGCTATATGAATCTCGGGAAAAATCTTCTGGACTTCATGGGTGTCGCGCGTGAAGACAAAGAAGCTAGAATGAGTCATTATCTTAATATGTACAGGTTCTTTGGAGCGCCTGCCGTTTTATATCTGGTTATAGACGGCAGTCTCAATGAGCCTTATTCATGTCTCGACATCGGATCAATTGGAACAACTATTTGTTATTCCGCCATGGCTCACGGCTTGGGCACAATATACCTTGCAGCTTCAATGCATTTTCCGGATATTGTCAAACGAGTCCTAGACATTCCTGAAACAAAAAAAATAGTCATTGGTATAGCTATTGGTTACCCAGAATCGGATAAACCGGCGGCTGTGTTCCGAAGTGACAGGGCGCCATTGGAAGAAATTCTGCGTTTTGCCTAAGACCTAAAATTGTTATATGGCAATCTTTGGTGGCTGAGCTTTTGAATTGACGAACTACTGCCAAAAGATTAGAAATGTTTGTCAGGCAGTTCTTTTTTATGTATTGTTTATAGACTAAGGTGCTTTCATTTAAGAAAATGATTCCAGGGGGAAACTGGTAGCCGTCTAGTCGCGCCTTTTGGAATCCAGGAGTTTAAATAACGCCATGAAGCGGCGTGATTTCATAAAATCCATAGGAATAGCCGGCGCAATCTCCTTTCTTCCGTTCGGAACGTCAAATGCGTTTTCGGACAAGAAACAAACAGCGTCCTTGCCGCACTTCGCGGGTGACAAATCAGCTCTCAATGCGCCTTTTTCTTTATGTTTCAATTCTGCCGGGGATATACTTGTAACTGATCCCTCCCTATATCGTGTATTTAGACTGAATAGCTCGTTGAAGGTCTTGGATTCATTTGGAATCCCTGGTTCGGCTCCAGGTTCATTTAATTATCCTAAGGGAATTATTTCAGATTCTAACGATTTTGTTTACGTAGTTGATTCAAACAACTGCCGAATTCAAATTTTTGATCCGGCGGGTAAACTTTTCAAAATTGTCGGCGCGATTGGATCCATTGGTGGATTGTTCGCTACGCCTCAAGGAGTATGTTTAGATCCTCGAGATAGAATGCTTGTAGCAGATACAAGAAACCATCGAATTCAAATCTTTGATTCATTTAGGCTGGTTTCAGTCATAGGCGAATTGGGCGATAAAGATAATCAATTCAGATTGCCTACGGCATGCCAAACGAACACTGATGGGGAAATATTGGTGCTCGATAGTAAACATGGGTTAGTGAAAATCTTCGACAAGGACGGAAATTTCAAGAGAAGTTTCGGTGGTGACGGAAGAGCGCCGGGGTTGTTAAACAGTCCTCAGGGTATGATTTTGGATACTTCTGGCTCGGTTATAGTCGCCGATACAGGGAATCAGAGAGTACAGAAATTTGACAATAGTGGAAAACTTCTCAAAGTTTGGGAAGTTGACCATTCAGACTTACGCTTGTTCCAAACACCTACGTCGGTGGCGCAAAAAGATGGGCTTCTTTTTGTGGCGGATTCAGGTAAGGGTCATATAATTCGGCTTTCAGAAAATTGATAACTATAACTTTCGGAAAATTTAATAAATGAACGTCGAACACGTAACTCTTCTTTTTCTTATCGCTGTGTTTATCCTGGCTGAAATATACCGAGCACGACGATCTATAAGGGGAATTATCATATCTGTTGAAGATTCGGGACCACAAAATTTCCTTGGAGAGATAAGGACCGCTGTGGTCAAATTGAGGTCCGGCGAAGAAGTAACAGCGAAGCTAACTCATTGCGCCGCCTGCATCGCAAAAATTCAATTGGGTTCGGAAGTAAAAGTTTTCAATTCGTCAGATGGTTACACAATTGACCCTGTATGGTTCCGATCGAAAAATCAATGCGGTTTCTCTGAAAATATTCACGCGCGCCGCTGACTGTTTTCGTCGGATGTGAATTTGGCGCAATTGATTTAGACTAACGTAGCGGAGTTTTTCTTGGAGTTCTTAGGCTATATAACTTTGGCGATTTTCCTCGGATTAATGTTGCTGACACTGTTTGGCTACATAAGAACTCCTGTTCAGACTGTTCTCGTGTTGTCCACGATTCTGTGTTTGATTGTTGGCGGATTGTTCCGTTTTACCGCCTATGGATGGAATTCCGTGGCGTTGATGCCCAACGAGTTCCTGGGCGGAATTATTCTACATCCCATAACAGCCTTGCTCACCGGGTTGTTCCTTGCTGGAGGCCTAAAGGCGTCAGGCGGGTTCGAGGCCCTCAAAGCCATTCTTGGTTATTTAAGGCGCAGCCCGATCGGTCTAGTCGGCACGCTCGTCATACTCATAAACTTGCCCGTAATATCCTCATTGCCATGCGGTAGAATTCTGGCGGCCGCTTTATTGCCATTGCTTTTTACTTTCGGTTTTGAAGGTGGTCTCGGAATACTCACCAAATCACAGCTAATTGTCTTGATAGGGGCTTTTACGAGAAATTCAATGGGATCCTGTGGTCCTTCACCTATTGGAGGCGTAGGTCAGATTGCGGAAGGGTTCCTGGGGAGTTTTTTCCCAACAGCGTCCGACGGAATTTTAAGGGCCCCTCAGGCATTTGCTTTAATGCTTGGAACAGCGGTAGTCGCTCTGTTTCTCAAGTTCATTAGCCAGAAGCTCTATCCTAATGATGTTGCTCTTAGAGAAGCCCCAGCGGGTATTGCGACACAAGGCGGTGGGTCGGAAATCCGGATAAAGGCTCCTATTCAAGGTTTTATCGCACTTGCAATATTTGTCATGTCGCTGCTAATCGCAATATTTCAGCCGTTGGGCAAAATGCCGGTGCAATCTGTCCTGGTGGCCGGCGCTTTACTCATGATAGTGGTATGTCGAATTCGCTTGAATGACTTACTCGAGGGAATAATCCTTTTACCGGTTACAGCCATGGCCGCAGGGTTTCTGGCCGCTGGAGCGCTAGCCGCAACTGGTGGGTTTGTAGCGTTGGCGTCTATCTTGAATAGTCTGGTTTCAATTAAAGCTCTTGGCGTTGCCGGCATGCTAGCAATCTTTGTTCAGTTTCAGACCATCCTTCCTCTGTCGTGCGCTCGAATATTGACCGCGGCTTTGGTACCCACACTTTACTTGTTCGGTCCAGCTCAATTTAATTTTCTTAGTTGGTCTCAACTGGCTATTGTCATGGCGGCGTACATAATTAACGCGACGACTTCTTGCGGCCCTTCCCCTCTTGGCGGCGGTGGAATGATGGGAGAAGGGACGATGCGAGCTGAAACCGGTTTTATTAAAGGGGCTTACACTTTCGCTTCAATGGCCGTTATGGCCCCTATGGCGGCTATTTTCATGAAATTCCTGAATCTGTCGGTATTTCAACCGTCGGACCCTGGGTTCGCACGAAACATTTATATGATAGCGGCATTCGCTCTAGTAATAGCAGGTGTAAATATAACTTTCATACTTTTGGGATCTCGAATTTTCAATCCCAATGTTTCCCGCAATTTTTTTGTTCAATTGTTGGGTTTTTTATTCAGCGGTGGGATTGGAGGGGGCATTCTGGCGTTTGCCCTATTTGAGTTGGACACTACAAAGATTTGTCAGGGAGTTTTGGGTGGCATAATCGCTGCCGCCCTGATAGGGCTAATGGCGCCTAAGACGTTGTCGAAGAGGCTAACCGCCACACTTTCTGGACCGACACCATGATTATGTAAATTTTTCAGTGGTATTTGAAGGTGTCCGGTTCCGTCATAAATGTGGATGTAGCCTGAGAGTAGGATATTTTAAGTGTTGATGTGGATCATATTTGCTTTTGTAGGAGTTTTATCCGGGTTGATCATTGCCTATGCGTTGGAAATGACTTCACCTAAAGAACTTTTCCAGGGCGCATTGGGCGGGCTTATAGCTGGTTTACTGATGTCGGCCATGTTGCCGCATTAATTTGATTGCTTGTAAAAAACAGGAATTTGGATGTCGGATACGGAAAAGCTCCCTAAAATTGGTGAAAAGCGGTCGGACTCTAATCAGCCGTTGATACTTCCAGGAATTCATCGATACCAGTTTTTCAGCAATCTGAAAGACCGTGGTTGGACCCTCAATCTCGATAGAGTGGCTTTGTTTGGTGTCGTCTCAGCTCTACTGGCCACAATAATTAAGCCTTTGCTTCGAGGAAATCCGGCTACGATTTATTGTTATGAATGTCGAGCGTGCTATGCGACGCAGGATAGATGTCCGGTTGGAATATCATTGCAAGCCGAACTCGTGGTAGCTGGTAGAGTGCTGGATTATGATCGATTTATCCGAAATGGTGGATTGAAGTGTATAAGGTGTGGCAATTGCCAGAGTTACTGTGTCCAATATTTGCCACTTCCCAAGATGTTTGAAGTAATGCAACAAGAAACGAGACGCGCCATAGTGGCTGGAATTGTTCCGCGCGAATCTTTAACAAGAGGTCTCGAAAAGGGTCTGGTTGGTAAGGAATTTATTGATGACGTTGTCAGATCTATTGCATGACCCTGTAAACTTTTTTTGGAACGCGCTGAAAACCAGAGGCGTTAGGTTAGTCGCGTATGCAATCGTCGTAGCGTCTATATTTCCATCAAGCCGTTTTATTCTATTGGTGGCCGTTATTCTGGCTTTAGGCTCGATTTGGAGGAAAGAATATCGTTTTAATCAAAACCCCAATATTGTTTATCTTTTGGTTTTTATAGCCTTTTTGCTGATCGGATATATCGTGACATTTGTTAATGTAAAAAGTGTTGATGAGCTTCGATTCGGCATGACCCCGTGGGGTGACGGAATTTATCAGGTCACGGATGGCAAATACATCGGAGAAGGGCAAGGTTATCGCGGCCCTATCAAGGTAGAAGTGCAAGTCAAGGACCATAAAATAATAGGTATTGAAACTCTGGCTTATCCCGACTTGATTTCTGTGCTGGACAATCAGATAAAAATGTTCAAGCAGGGACTATTAGCCCGAGGACGTTTGTTCGTTCCAGGGCAACCTGAGATGCTTCGCGGGTCCAGACAGACACTTACCGGATATGTCAACGCTATTCAGGATGCTTTATCAAAAGGGATTCCGGATTTTCCTCATTACGATTGGTTCTCAAGGACCTTTCTTAGCCTTTTCATTGGCCAAGCCCCAAATCGCGTTACATTGAACGCCCTGGCAATTCTATTCGCTGTTTTCATGGTGTTTGAATATGCGTTTCAGTCGATGCTCACCCCTGGTACAGGGCGCTCCATCAACTGTTACAATTGCGCCTCTTGTGTTGGAGTTTGTCCGGTCAAGGAGGTCGAAGGCGTTCAAATGCCTATGGGGTTGGTGCTTTTGACGAGACTTGGGAATTATGAACGAGTCATGGAGTTGTCCAAATATTGTGTAGGATGCGGTCGGTGCGCCGCTAAATGTCCTATTGGAAATTCGGGACCATTGGTTATTTCAGCGGCTTTTCAGGCAGTTATGGAAAAGAAACGCTCAACATCGACTGAAAACAAGAGAGATACCGCCTGATGCGTGGTGGTTATGGATATTTATTAATAGGTTTTTTTGTTGTGGTTCTTGCTTCCGCAGCAGGTGAGGTTTCCATTAGAAGTTTTTCATGTAAAGCCTGTCACCAGCGTCAGGCGGATTACGTTAGTTGGATGACCAATCAGTTGAAAATTAAAAATAAGGGTTTTTCGCATGAGTTGATAGCATGCGCAGACTGCCACATCGAGGGAAGTCCTCAAAATTCCGTTTTGTCCAGAGGACGATCATTGTTGCACGCAGTGACATATCTGATCCCCCAGATTGATCCACGTCAGCCTCAGACCACCGGGTTGTTTCGCGAGACGCGCGTGCCGAGTGACAATTGTCAGTATTGCCATTACGCCGCCATATACAGGAAAGAAGTTTACCTGAAGGATTTGCCTAAAGGACTAAAACAAATTGGGCTGGTAATGGACCACAGAAAGCACGTTATGGCTCGTGATGACACTTGTGCAAAGTGTCACGAACGTTTCAAGAATAAGGACGATGGCAAAGCTGACAAGGAAGTCAATTACGCGGAAGTTAACCATCTAGCTTGTGATTCGTGCCATGCCTTCGCGTCACACGAATACGAAAATGGCCATCTTTTACCATTGAGCAAACCCCAATTCGTGGAGGCGCGCCGGCAAGCCTGGAATTCACTGTCTCAAAATCCTAGATGGATGGTGGCCATACCTAACGAGAGATCTTGCAGACGCTGCCATAACGGTCAGATTCATTATAAAACCAGGATATTTGCTGCGGACTGTCGGGAGGGCAATGATTACAAAATTTGCCTCAAGTGTCATCCGGTCATGACTCTCGACTACTTCAACCGCTATTTGCAAGACCGAAAATCTCAAACATCCAGAGAATTGTTATCATCGAATGATTCTTCTGAAGATGAGCGCTCTTTAACTTCAAATTTCGACAGCGTAGGCCAAAATTATGGTCTGCCGGAAAATCGTTTAGAATTAAATTTTCCCAATTCCAGAATGAATTGGAGCGGCGGAAATGCCAACAGCAAGAGATAAATCAAAAGATAGCATTAACCGTGACGTTGCTAATACAATCCTAAACACTAAGGAACCTCCTGTGGCCCGTTTTCGGTTACTTTCAAAGGGTATGGAGCCTTACCACAGGCTTTTCATACCTGATCCGGATTCCGATGTCACAGGTGACAAAGCGTGCCTGGCTTGTGGTAATTGCATTGATTCCTGTCCGGTATTGCGAAAGGACCCGAAACGCTTCGATAAAACCGCCCAGCGAACTTCGTTCGCTCTGGAATCATGTGTAGGTGAAGATTGTGAGCAATGTTACTCTTGTGTCTTGGCCTGCCCTCAGGTGGATACCGCATACAAGGATTACATAGTTGACGAGGTAGTGCCTGAAACAATTCAACCAGCGCCAAGAATAACAGCGCTTGATAATTATTTTATGGGATTGGTCGCCCTGATAATTGGGATTGTGATAGGTATTTTTATTGCTCGATGATTTAACATGAGTTCAGTGTAATATTGAGAAAGGATTTAGAAGATGCCTGCGGTCGCTCAACAGTCGACAGAACAGATGGAAACCTTGAATGACGAGTCTGTTCGAACCGATTTGATACCAATTTTTATAATGGGCAAGGAATATGATGTGCCCAGTACTTTGACAATTCAAAAGGCTTTTGAATACGCAGGTTACCAATTGATAAGAGGTTGCGGTTGTCGTGGTGGTATCTGCGGAGCTTGCGCTACGGTCTACAGATTGCCGGGGACCGCCAAGATCAACGTTGGCTTGGCATGTCAGACGGTGGTTCAGGCCAACATGTACCTTACTATGATTCCTTTCTTTCCCGCCAATCGGGCGATTTACAATCTTGATGATCTAAAACCTGATGCACAGACCGTCCTCAAATATTACCCTGAATTGGCCAAATGTATGGGATGCAACACTTGTACGAAGTCGTGTCCTATGGAAATACCGGTTATGGAATACATTTCAGCGGCGCTCCGCGGCGATATCGAACAGGCTGCGGAAATTTCCATGTCATGTGTCATGTGCGGTATTTGCGCAGCACGATGTCCTGCGGAATTAGGCCAGTACAACATCGGGATAATGTGTCGAAGAATCACGGGCAAGCACATCAAGCCTCGGGCGGAGCACGTCAGAGAAATGATTGAACGGGTCAATACGGGTCGTTATGAAGAGCCAATCAATGGATTGATCAATTCTGACATTGAAACACTTAGGAAACTATATGTAGAGCGGCAAATGGAGCCTCACACCGCTCCGGAAGAATGGACCCCGGACCTAAAGGACTATTTGTAAGGAACAGCGAGATTTTATTTGGAATTAATCATTAACTCTTGAAACACGCGGCCTTTTGGGTGGAGGCGATTATGGGATATACCCCTGATTTACTGGAACTTATCAAGAAAGTTGAAAAAACAAGACAACTACGCGTCAATCGTAAGAAAGCAGGCGAGGAATTTCCCGCACTAACTCTGGAGCAGAGAAAAGATAGACTGGAGAAATATCATCCTGATTATCGGGCCGGGGCTCTTCGTGAACTAAAGGTCGGTCCGAGTAAAGGCTATTCGGTAGCGCAGGAAATAGCTGATCAATTTGAAGCCAAGAGCCGAATCGATCCAGATAAAATTGATTTGGACGAAGTTCACTATGAAACTGATGTGTTGGTCATTGGCGGCGGGGGAGCAGGGACTGCGGCGGCGCTCCTGGCTGAAGAGGCTGGGGCCAAGGTGATAATAGCGACCAAGTTGCGGCATGGCGACGCAAACACCATGATGGCTGAAGGCGGTATCCAGGCGGCGACCAAGAGCTGGAAAGACTCTCCATATTATCACTATTTGGACGTCATGGGCGGCGGTCATTTCGAAAATGATCCGTTACTTGTCAAGACCATGGTCTCAGAGGCGCCTAAAGCAATAGGTTGGCTTGAAAGCCTTGGTTGCATGTTTAATAAGTGGCCTGACGGAAAAATGTTCACACTTCATGGCGCTGGGACATGCAGAAAGAGAATGCATTATGCAGGGGACATGACCGGCGCGGAAATCATGAGGACTCTCAGGGATGAAGCCAGAAACCGAATCAAGAACATAGGAGTTCTTGAGTTTTCTCCGGCAGTTGAGTTGCTCCTCGATGACAAGGGATTTTGTTCCGGCGCAGTGCTCTTTAACCTCGAAACAGAAGAATACTTTTTGATTAAAGCAAAGGCGGTAGTAATGGCGACAGGTGGTTCAGGTCGCCTCCACATGCAGAAATTCATGACAACCAACCACTATGGCGCTACTGGTGATGGACTGGTCATAGGATACCGGATGGGTGTCAAGGTAAGATTCCTGCATGCGACTCAATATCATCCTACGGGAGCGGTATTCCCTGAGCAGTCCGAAGGATTGCTTATTACTGAGAAAGTTCGCGGCGCCGGAGCAAACCTTGTTAATATCGATGGGGAACAATTCGTTTTCGAGCGGGAGCCACGTGATATTGAATCTTCCAGTATCATTCGTGAATGCGAAAAGGTTCGAAAAGGGATCCCTGTGCCCGGACAAAAGGGGAAATTTGGAGTTTGGCTGGATTCTCCGATGATAGACATGTTGGAAGGCATTGGAACGGTTGAACGCGAATTCCCGGCTAAATTCATTCTTTTCAAACGTTACGGGATAGATATTTCTAAACTCCCGATGTTGGTATATCCGACGCTTCACTATCAAAATGGCGGACTGGAATACAAACCCGATGGATATACAAGTGTTCCAGGATTTTTTGTCGCAGGTGAAGTAGGCGGCGGGGTTCATGGGGCTAATCGACTTATGGGCAACTCACTCCTCGATATCACCGTGTTTGGTCGATTAGCCGGCGAATCTGCCGGTAAATTTGTGAATGAAAGAACCGAAATTGGCAAGCTCAGTGTTGACCATGTCCGTCAATATCACAAAGAGCTTGAAGCAACAGGTATAGTTACGGATAGGGTTTCCCCGATGGTTTTGCCGGATTATGCGAACCCTGAGGTTAGAAAACGACAGTTGACAACAACGTATATTGGATCTTTGAGATAAAATTTTCATGGCGTCAGATTCATCAACAGAACAAAGGCCTTTTTCAGCCTTTTTGAGTTACTTGACTAAGCTGAGGAATCAGTCCCCTTATTGGAGGCGGCAGGCCCTCTTCTGTGGGATTATTCTGGCCTTGCTCATAGCGTCTGGGGTATTGTTCGCAATATTAACGCTATCGAGCGTTTTTGGAGGAGGAAACGTTTCATTTAACGCCCAAGGCTCGCCAGGTCCAATAGTTTTTCGTCATTATACCCACATGTGGTTTAAAAATGGAAAATACAAAGATTGTAAAACCTGCCATGATGGTTTGTTCGCTGCCCAACATTATGGAACTTTTGTATTAAGGGCCTTAAGGGATTCACCCCCAGTCAAGGTCCACATTGGAAAAATGGCTTCCACGCTTTTCGTGCCTGGAACGGTATCGGAGGATGAAAAAGCCAGAGTAGATTACGAAGTACCTAGAGCGTGCGCTACATGCGCAACGGGCTCGTGTCATGACGGCAAAGAATCTTTCAGTAGATTTGAATGCCTCGGCTGCCATAAAAATAAATGAATCAAACTGAAATTCAAAACACCCTTCAACAGGAAGCAAGTCCTCTTGTAAAGTCTGACGCCAAACCCAAACACTGGGCAATGGTTGTAGACCAGAGACGCTGCATCGGATGCCATAGTTGTACTGTGGCCTGTAAAAGTGAAAATAACGTACCCTTGGGTTACTGGCGTTCATGGGTCAAAGGAATTCAAAAGGGGACTTTCCCGAATGTAACCAACATGTTTTTGCGACGACTTTGCAACCAGTGTGATTCGCCGCCCTGCGTTCAGGTTTGCCCGGTTCAAGCTACCGTGAGGAGACCAGAAGATGGTGTCGTGGTGATGTACTACGGTAAGTGCATTGGCTGCGGAATGTGTATTGCAGCCTGTCCCTACGATGCCAGGTTTTTTAATCCGATTAGGCATACGGCGGATAAATGTGATTTTTGTTCCACACGAATTGAAAACGGCCTGAATCCGGCGTGTGTTGAAGCGTGTCTTTCAAGAGCATTAATATTTGGAGACATTGATGATCCAGCGTCTGAAATATCCCGCGTGTTAGCCACTACTCCTACGTCGGTAATTAAACCCGAACTCGGAACAAAACCCAAAGTTTACTATATTCAGCCGGACCACGCTCTAAAAGGAAGAATCTTGTTCTCGGAAGATTTTGAAGAAGCCATTGTCAATTACAAGAAAAGTATCCCCAGTCCAACAGCATCCTATTGGAAGAATCAGGAATAGAAATAGCAAATGGAAGTCACTGTTCTTTACAATGTGCCTCACGAAGTTCCCTGGAAAGTTTTTATTCCGCTTTACTTCTATTTTACAGGATTAAGCGCCGGTTCATTCATTCTTTCGACCCTCTCAACGGTTTTCGGTATCAAGCGTTTTAAGCCAATGGCCCTTCCTGCTGCAATCATTTCCTTTGTTCTGCTTTTACTAGCCCCGGCTTGTCTGATATTCGATCTGCAACAACCGTTGCGATTTTGGCACACCTTGGTTCCAGAATATTTTAATCCTACGTCAGCGCTATCATACGGGTCTTGGCTACTGACTCTTTATCCGATCGCCAACCTAATCTACATCTATTTCATTTTTGTAAAAAGTGATCGCGTTACCAAAATTCTAGGGACGATGACTGTTCCGCTGGCCATTTTTGTACACGCATATACTGGATTCGCATTTGCGCTAGTAAGGGCGAGAGCGTGGTGGCATTCGGCTTTAATGCCTGGTTTCTTTCTCACTTCAGCCCTTTTATCAGGAATAGCGCTTCTGGTTATCGTAGCACTCATAATGGATCGTTTCCGCACCGAAAAACTGGAGTTGGATCTTTATAAAAGCTTGCGGCTAATGATGATAGGAATATTGCTGGCGGACCTTTTTTGGACAGGGAGTTTCTGGTTAACCCTTCTTGTATCGAACGCGGATGGGCATGCCTCAATATTGTTGGCGCTCCACGAGAAATTTTATTTGTGGGGAGAAATCTTTGCAGGAATGCTAGTGCCCTTGGCAATTCTTATCTACCCCAGAACGGGCAAGGACAAGATGTGGTTATCATTTGCGTCAATATTGATAATTTGTGGTGTTTTTCTAATGCGTTATTCGGTTGTTTTCATCGGCTTTGACATCCCCTTGAGTTAGAGGCTGCTCTGAAAAGTTATTATGTCAAAAATTACTCGTAGAGATTTCATAAGAATCGCTTCCTTGATGGGAGGAGCATCGCTGTTTGCCGGTTGTTCCCTTTTCGAGAAGGAAACATTGGTCCCGAAATATATAAAGGGAGCGCCTTCAGTCGATGTTATTGAGACTACCTTGGGTGTAGATACCAGATATTCTATTTGTTCGCTCTGTTCCGGGAATTGTGGCATCAGTTGTAGAATCGCTCAAGGAACTCTCGTAAAAATCGGCGGGAATCCCTATCACCCCATTTCCAAAGGTGATCCCTTGACCTTTGAAACCCCGTTGGATAAGGCGTCTAAGGTAGGGGCTTCCGTTTGCGCCATCGGTTCAAGCGGCATACAGACACTTTATGATCCCTTCAGGGTCCTCAAACCGCTCAAACGCATTGGTCCTCGTGGGTCACGAAAATGGCAAGCCGTTTCGTGGCAACAAGCTTTCAAGGAAATCAGCGAAGGTGGTAACCTTTTCGGCGAAGGCAATATTGATGGCCTAAAGACTCTGAAGACTTCAGGACAAGGCCTGACTTTGTTAGCAGGCAAAATAGATTGGGGCGCTCTCTTTTTTCTGGAAAGATTTGTTTCCGCGTTTCCGGGAGCCTCTTTTGCGCGTACTGATGAAATCCTTTTAGAGGCTAAAGAACGTCAATCAGTGGAATCAATCTTTGGGACGGGGTACGGGCCTTTAGACGCTGACTATCGTAACGTATCGTTCTTATTGGGTTTTGGCTCAACTCCTCTGGATTCCGGGCGACCGCTAGTATCAATAGCCCGTCAAATTGCTGACGCAAGGCTAAAATCATCGTGCATGTCCTGGATGGTCGTTGATCCCAGAGTTTCAACTTCTTCCTCCAAAGCTGATCATTGGATACCGATTGTTCCAGGCGCCGATGACATGTTTGCTTTGGCGATCGCAAAGGCCCTATTCGAAAAACATGGCGAGGCTTTGAAGCAACGTGACGCCGAATTGGAAAAAATCACTAAAAAGTATTCTTTCGAGGAATTGGCGTCTTGTTGCGGTGTCGAATCCCAAATTGCCTTCAAGATAGCAAAAATGATGACACAGGCAGGCCCAAAGTGCGCCGCTCTTTGTGGGAGCAGCATTCTGGCTCAGCCTGATGGAGAACAGACAGCACGGTTAATTCTGACATTGAATTTGATGGTGGGGTCAACCCCGGGTTCAGGTGGTTTATTGAGCCTCAATGAGGAAATGCTACAGCATTTGAGAATCTCAATTCCTGGACAAAGTGGGCCAAAGTTCGAGGCCATTCCTTTGCCTCCAGAGAATCGTGGCTTAATAATGTGGGAGGCGGATCCGGTTTATGATAGCCCAAAGGAAATGGCCAAGATGCTTTCCGATAAAAAGGCTAATCCTTTATTTGTAGCAATAGATCGCACTATTACAGAATCGGCCGCTTTCGCGGATTATATTCTCCCAGATACCACCTACCTTGAGAGATGGGACGTATGCTCGTTACCGCCATCTTGCGCTGGACCAGGATTTGGTGTCAGGTCACCGGTCGTTGGCGGGCTCGATCCTAAATCTGGACTTTATTTTCCGTTTTTGCCGGACAATTTGATAATGGAAGATATTCTTATCCAGCTAGGGAATTCAGTGGGATTGAAAGAGTTTTTACCTGATAAAAACGGTAAAGGGCTAAACTCGTGGCAGTTTTATGAAAAGGTCTTTTCAAGCGCAGCCAGTTATATTGACCGTCAATACTATGGCCTCGATCAAGTTTCTAGACACCAGGTTGACAACATTATTGAGCGGGGTGGGATTTTTCCATCTTCTGAAGTAAAAGCTGTTCCTATTCAACCTGTGGCTGTTAAAATAGAAAGTAAAGAGACATGGTCTGTCAACCCACAGCCGAACAAAAAGGACGAAAAGGACCTAGTACTGGTAGCGTACACTTTGCCGTTCCATCGATCTCCCAGATCCGGTGTGAATTCATGGCTTCTCGAAACGCTTCCTGAAAATAGTCTGGTGATCAATCCTGCAGACGCGTCTAAACGAAACATTAAACAGGGAGACAATATTTTTATCCAGACGTTCGACGGTAATTTTTCAGCCCGTATCAAAGCGCAGGTATCACCAGGCATAAAACCTGGGGTAGTCGCTATAGCGAAGGGATTCGGTTACAAGGGATCCGGGGCCTCAACGAATGTAATCGACGAATTGAAATCTCGGGGAGATAAACCGAGGTCCGCAGGCGTGAACTTTAGGGAATTTTCAGGCCAGTTCCCAGTGAAAATCAAGATAAACAAAGCTTAAAAGGCTTGCAAATCCTGCACGGCAACTATCGAGAGAATCCACGCATCGTTTTATTTATAAGTCGCGACTTCATAATTTAAATTAATCAATAATTACACTCACCCGTGGAATATAACACATAACATTAAAAATTACATATATCATTTTCATTTGACATGATATATTATCTTTGTTACTAGGTTTTCTTAGCTTTTACGATGGGGTAATTTATGTTCTCGTTAAAATTGAGAAGACCTAGCGCTTCCGTTAAAATTCCTAATCATACACTGCTGTATGGCATAGTGGTCTCGGCATTAGGAGCGTTTATTACTCTAGGCGCAGCCACCAGGTTGTATGAACTGAAGGAATTCTTCCCTCTTAGGCTCCCTGAGCAGCTAAACGAATTCCTGCTAAATTATGTCCCGTTCATGTTTGGCGTGTTCATTACGACAGTAGCTGCCTGCGCGGGTGTAATCGTAGGCTTGAACTGGTTATTTGGAGGACTTAAACGGATCTTTAAGATCAAGTTGACTTTTCAGGACCCAAGAGAATTTTACAGATTGAATGAGGTCACAGAAGGTTTGCGTGAGGGCAAGATTACCGCTTATGATTCAGCTCCTTCGATGATTTTTTATGTACTTGGAAGAGTCTGGTCCAATGCAAGATATATTTCACAAATTCCGGGTCACATTATCAAATGGAACATGAAATTCATTTGGAAAGCGATAGCGGTAGGCATTGTCATCCACTTCTTTTTCAAGATATTGCAATCAGCCCCAAATTATCTAGCATCTCTAGGGCTGGGAGCAAATTACTTACTCCCGTCACCATATCCTTTTTATAAGTTATTATTGGTTGTGTGCATTTTAAAGATGTTGATTTCGTTATTGCTTATTCCTTTAAAAAGACCTGAAGCCTCCAGGGAAATGGATTCGATGATTGTTGAAGGCAAGGGCCATCCAAGTTTATTTTTTTCCATAATTGAAGAGGGATCGAAAATATTTTCCCATAGAGGCTTACCAAATCGGGTGATGCGGTCAAGCGCCTCAAAGGCTCAAGATGGGGAAACTACGATCGGTTCTCTTATTGAGAGTTTTCCGGAATACGTAAGGACCTCCAATAGGTTTGCGGCTCTGTTAAGTTTAATGCTTGGGTCGGTAATGTGTCTTGTAGGGTTTCTGCAACTTATTTTGATGCAATACCCCAGCTTTTCGGTTGCATATGATGATTTCTTTCGAATCTACATGTTTACCGCCTTAGTGGACATTCTTCTCAATACTTTGATAATTCTTTTTGGCAAGAGCTTCCTTGATCAGGCGCAGGCTTTAATGGCGGTCTATCGTTTCAAATCAAACCTGGTTTTTGTGGAGGCCAAAGGGGACTTTGACGCCAATTCCGCAAATCAGGCTCGAGGGAAAAGGACCAATCGTCAAGAGTTTGACGCTTTAAGGGAAGGCGCGTTTAATGTTCGCTACTTTTCCGCTGAGGCAATCTCAGAGTCAGTCACCCCCGAGGGGCCTCGTGAATTAATTGGACTGGGAACTTCGAAAACTCTAACAAAGGATGTAACAGATCTAAAGTATCTGCCGTTTCAGGTTCGGTTCGTGGAACGTTACCCGAGTTCCTGGACAGAAGTGCAGATTGTAGAAGAAAAATCGGCGATCCCGGATGAATCTATTCAGGCGGGGATAGACATTGGACAGCCGGAGGAACACCCAGGAGTTTGTACGGGCGCATGAAGATTCTCAAATGTCACGATATACAGTCCATTCGCAATGTTTTTTGACAGATTTGAACAAATCCTTTCTCTAGATTTTGGAACTGCTTAATATTCATGAGGTCTTATGATTTGAGTCTAAAAATTTGATCATCGAAGCTTTTTTCTTTAAACTTGTTCTTTAGTTTTGCGCTCCTGTTTTGACGACATGAGGTGGACAGATGAAGTTATCAACTTTTCGAACTATTTTAACGTTGTTAATGCTCATGTTCTTTTTGATGGCCAGCGTCGGCTTTGCCGAGGATTATCTGGTAATAAAGAAGAAAAGCGGGCCGACCCAAAAAGTCCCTTTGAATTTTCCTCCGGATCAGATCGAATCTTTTCAAGTTGAATCCGGCCCAAATACTCAACCATCAAATGCTGGAGCGCAACTAAACCCGACTGGGGGCGACGGGAAAAATCTACAAGCTCCAGGCGAGCGACCGGCCACCACGTCTGATGAAGGACCAGTGAGTAATTCTGGGTCAAAAGTCCCCATCCAGGAGCCTCAGGAATTTAAAAGAGGGCCGCAGATTAAACAGGGACAAGGTCCGGGCATGTCGGGACCAACACGCCACACTGCCCCCGGACCAGAAAGGGCCGTTCCTTTTAACGGGCCTGATCAAACTCATCCCAGGCCATCGTCTGGTGTGGAACAACGACCAGTTTCAACCACTACGCAAGGTCAGGGAGCGTCAAATCAACAACCTGCAACTACCAGATCAGTTTTCAATGTAGGCATATTCAAGTTACCGGACAACATTGCGGCGCTGCCGGATTTTAGCGCTTTTAAACCATTCAAAGTCCTTGCCACGGATCGAATTGATCTTGATCCAGCCAAAGGAGAAAACGAGCCATCAGATCTCCCAGCGAAGATGGATGATACTGGTTTGCGCTTCATGGGAACATTTCTTGTTTCGGGGGAAGGCCTTTTCCGATGGAGAGTTGAGTCAAAAGATGGGGTCAGACTTAGCATTGACGACAAGACCATAATTGAAAATGACGGGGTTCACCAAGCTGCGTCCAAGGATGGATATATCCATCTGGCCGAAGGCGTGCATTCAATAATACTTGACAGCTTCAATTCAAAAGGGTCTCCTATGTTGAAGCTTTTCGTTCAGGGCCCAACAGGACAGGAGCAGCTTTTTTCTATTAGTAACGGCCTGCTAGGTTGGAAAGAGCCTACAAAACCCTACGATGTTTTGTGGGGCCACATTTACTTTGTTCCTCAGGGAAATTATCCGGAAGGGCCTGATTTTGGTAAACTAACACCGGTTGGGCGTCTTATAGCTCCTCAATTGGATATCGTCGGCGGAAATTTTCCTGGAATTCCTGGTCGCAGGGACATGATCGGATTGAAATATCAGGGATTCTTTAATGTTGAGGGAGCCGGCATTTTCGCATTTAGGCTAATTGCTGACAACTTCGCTAAACTTATGATTGGGAAAAACCCCATAGTGGAAATGACTAAAGGATCGAAAAATGAGCAGGGTGTCACAGGATGGGCGTTTCTCCAGCAGGGCAGTTACCCGATTGTAGTCGATTATTTCCATCCTCAAGGTGAACCTAAACTGCAGTTGTTCGTGACGCAACCGACCAAACCAGAGGAGCTTTTTTCACCTGCTCGTACACTAACCGGATTTCCTGCAGATAGCGGTAAGTTGAGTCTTATCCCCGCGTTTGTGTATTTTGTTCCTACAAATACGAAAAAAATGCCTAATTTTAATAAACTGTCACCCGCAGGTATGTTTTTCACAAAATCAATTGATTACCCCATAGATCGCGGGACTAGAGAGTTCCCGGGGATACCTAAACGGGAAGAATGGTTCGGGATCCGGTTTTACGTTAAGTTTTCGCTGTCTGAGCAAGAGGCTGGGACCTACAAATTCCGAATTGTTTGCGATGATTCCGCTCGTTTAATCATCGGAAAGAAGATGGTTGTAAATGCCGAAGGCGGCGGTGGCAAGCCGGTGACCCAATCAGGAAGCGTAGAACTCACTCCGGGCAGTCACGAAATGTTCCTGGACTACCTTCAAACTACCGGACCAGATGGAGTGCAATTGTTTATAACTCCCCCAAGTGGACAGGAAAAAATCTTCTCATTTGATTAAATCGCTGGCGTTAAATCAATAAGACCTACAGATCTTTCAACAACAAAGCCGGTTCAAGAGTCGGCTTTGTTGTCAACGAACGGATTCTCACACGCCCTATTTAGGATATTCCACTGAAATAAGACTCAGGCCCTGAGATGGAGCAGCCGGCCCGGATTTGTCCCGCTTACGCGATTCAAGAATGGCTCTAAAGTCCTCAACACTTAATTTACCTGACCCGACCCTTACAAGAGTACCAACCAAAGAGCGGACCATGAAACGAAGGAAACCCGATCCTCGGATTGTAAAAGTCAGGTTGGGGCCTCCTTTTTCACCATACCATCTAGCTTCGAAAATTTCTCGTACTGTAGAAGGGGTTCCCGATGTCGCTGCCCCGAATGTCGCAAAATCATGTGCCCCCAAAAGTAAATTTGAAGCTGCTTGGAGTTCGTCCACATCAAGCTGTTGATTGACGTGCCAAGAGTACAGTCGTTTCATGGGAGAACGAGTCCGCTGGTTAAGTATTTGATATCGGTAAGTTTTAGAAATAGCGGAATGTCTCGCGTGGAAATCGTCTTCCACTTCAGAAACTTCTTTTATGCAAATGTCGTCGGGAAGAAGAGAGTTGATGGCTCTCTTGAGATTTTCAGAGGGATGTCTCCATGACGCTACTATGTGTGTTACCTGACCATGCGCATGAACTCCCGAGTCAGTCCTGCCCGCTCCATAAACCGTAATCCGTGTATGGAATATCTTCTCCAGAGCTTTTTCAATTTCGCCTTGAATTGTAACCGCATTAGGCTGGAATTGCCATCCATGATAGTTAGTCCCATCGTATTCGACAACTGTCTTGAATTTAGGCATTTTTGTATCAAGGCTTTAGAGTGTATTTAGGATCGAAGCGCTTTCTCTACCATTGCCAGAAAGTACTCGTGAACTCTAGTATCAGTAGTCAATTCAGGATGGAACGACGTGGCTAGAAATCTTCCACTTCGGACAGCCACGATTGAGCCGCCTTTCAATTCACAAATTATACTTACCGACTGGCCCACCTTCACCACCTTGGGAGCCCTAATAAAAATACCTCTAAAAAGTCCGCCGGGAAGGCCCGTTATTTCGAGATCCTCCTCGAAACTGTCTACCTGACGGCCGAACGCATTTCTTTCCACGACCATATCGATTAGACCAAGGGTTGGCTGATCGCCGCCAACGTCTGTGGCAAGAAAAACCAGTCCGCCACAAGTTCCCCACACAGGCGCAGATTTCGCGAATTTTTGAATAGGTTCTACCAGATCATAATCAGTGGCAAGTTTCCCGATTGATGTACTTTCGCCGCCAGGTAGGATTAAGCCATCAAGATTATCAAGTTGGGATGGTAGCCTGACTTCTCGAGCGTCTACTTCAAGGCGTGTGAGACAACCGCAGTGTTCTTCAAAATCTCCCTGTAAAGCCAACACACCAATTTTCATAGACGGGTCACCATCCGCGATCAGCAAGCCTTTCCTTTTCAGGCAACTGGCTTACGCCTATTCCTACCATCGCCTCCCCAAGGCCCTGACTGACCTCAGCCAATATTTTCGGATCATTAAAGTGTGTGACAGCTTTAACTATTGCCTTTGCTCGCGCGGAAGGATTTCCACTTTTGAATATCCCCGATCCAACAAATACACCGTCAACTCCCAACTGCATCATAAGAGCGGCGTCGGCTGGAGTGGCGACGCCACCGGCTGCAAAATTTACTACCGGCATTCGGCCTTTCTGAGATGTTTCTATTACTAATTCGAGGGGCGCCCCGATCTCCTTGGCGTAAGACGCAAGTTCATCTTCCCGCATTGCGCTAACGCGGCGAATTTCTCCAATCACTGAACGTGCATGCCTTACGGCTTCAACCACATCACCGGTCCCGGCTTCACCTTTGGTCCTGATCATGGCCGCTCCCTCAGCTATTCTACGAAGGGCCTCGCCAAGGTTACGACAACCACAAACAAATGGAACATTAAATTTCGTCTTTTCAATATGATTTTGCTCGTCAGCAGGGGTTAGAACTTCACTTTCGTCTATATAGTCCACACCAATGGCTTCCAGAATTTGGGCTTCAACGAAATGGCCTATTCGACATTTGGCCATGACGGGAATAGTAACGGACTCCATGATTTGAAGAATAAGTCCCGGATCACTCATTCGGGCTACCCCACCGTGCGCCCTTATGTCAGCCGGTACCCGTTCCAAAGCCATTACGGCGCAGGCTCCGGCGTCTTCTGCTATACGGGCATGCTCCGGTGTGACAACATCCATTATGACCCCACCCTTTAACATTTGAGCATGGCCACGTTTTAACGTTTCAGTCCCTTTTTCCATAAATTATCTCCGACTATTCCGAACATGTGGAAATCATGATTTAAGCTTGCAAATAGAAACACTTTCAACAAGCGTCTCACGCTATAACGAAGATCCTGTAATAACAAGAGTTTCTCTGTTTGTAATGACACAAATATATAATTTAGGATCGCTATTTCTGTTCTTGAATTTTCTTGATTTCCTCTTCGATAAAATTCCTGAACGATTCATCTACAGACATAAGAGAGTTCCATTCATCAGACAATTTCGATGGTTTAACCTTGCATATCCATCCCTCGTTGTATGGATCAGCGTTGATCTTTTCAGGTTCATCTTCCAAAGCTGCATTCACTTCCAACACCTCACCGGAAACAACCGCATAAATCCGGCCTACCCATTTTCCCGATTCGATCGAACCATAAGGCTTACCCTGTGTCAATTCATCCCCTTCTTCAGGAAGATCAACGAAAGTAATTTCTCCCGCCTGCTTGGAAATAAATTCACCGGCGCCAGTTATCACAACGTCGCCGTCCATTTTGGCCCAATAATGATTCTTCTCGAATTTTAGATCATCCGGAAAAGAATAACCTTCGAACTCCATTTTGATCTCCTAACGGTACAACCGAAACTCAAACTGCATCCCAACAACAGATTGGGAGAGCAAACAACAACAATAGATCAACCTTCGACTATTTTTAGGAGGCTTGCCGGTTTAATCCTGTTCAGTTTAAAACCTAACTGTTCGGACGTCATGCCAAGAGCAAGTCCCAACACTTGAGGATAGTAAACTACAGGAGTCTTGAGGTCAAGACCCGTTGATTTGGCGATTTTCTTCTGCTGCCCCTCATACATCACATTGCAAAACGGGCAGACCAGAACCAAGGCATGTGCGCCGGTTTTGGATACATCCACAAGTTTGCGAGCCGCCATCGCGTTGGCGACTTCTTCCGACATACCAAGCAACCCACCACCGCAACAGTCCAGAAGCGAGGGATAATTTACCACCTCTGCCCCTGTGGCGCCAATCATCTCTGATAGAGTCCTTGGAGTTTCCGACGAATCGAAACCAACATTCAACTCTGATGGCTTGAGATAGTGACAACCGTAATGAGGCGCCAACATTATACCTTCCAGGGGTCTGGTAACCGCCTTTCGAATGCCCTCAACTCCAATTTCTTCCCAGAGTAATCTCATAAAGTTTCGTACTCTAACTTTTCCTTCAACATGAAGCCCAATAGGTCTTAGCCGCTGATTGATTTTTTCCCGTATTTCAGGTCTGGTTCTAATCTGATGAGCCACTTCGTTCAAGGTGCCGGCGCAAGCGTTGCACAATGCGCATATATCCAGGTCCTCCCTCTCAGCGAGTGCAAGGTTCCTTGCCGCAGTAACCATTGTATCTTCTACATTTAGTGATTTTAATGGGAATCCACAGCAACTGAACTCCTCGAGGTCCCGGAAAGTAATCCCTAGGGCCTTTGCGGTCAATCTCGCAGAAACCTCGTAGTTTAAATTTCTAATTGGGACTGTGCAGCCAAGATACAAAAGGGCTTCCATGAAAATTTACCTGTTGAAAACTATTAAAAATCCAAATTTTAACCGTATTAACCCAATCATACGCCTACAGATTGATCCGGCAGCAATTTTTCAAAATCTTCAGGGTGTTCTATGATTGGAGGCAGCCCAAATTTGAGACGTTTCTCGTTTTCGAATTCTCCAACCTCATAGAGTCTTCCATGTTTTCTCAGGAGAGACCGTTGCGCCATCAATCCTGGTGGAATGCACGCCTCCTGAGCAGCCAGGTTCTTTATGGCGTACATAACCTCTGTGAAACGTACATTTTGCGGACAAACTTCCTGACAACTATAACAGGACGAACACAACCAGATGAAATCGCTGCCGAGAACTTGGTCTTTCATTCCGAGAAGGACCATCCGGATGATCTTTCTGGGATCATAGCGCTTGTCCAGGGGCTGAATCGGGCAGGCGGCAGTACAGGCTTTACATGCAAAACAAGCTTTCAGACCTTCTCCTCCGGGTTGTTCCGCAACCCTGTTCTTGAATTGCGGATCCAGCCTATTTAGATTAATTTTAGTCATTATGTTGTCCCATCATGAGAATCCGGAAACTGAAATTGGTTGAGATCGCCAACCCGACCCTTAACTTTGAATATTGCCTCCACTATCAAACTGGGAGTATTCCCCGCGACGTAAACAAATTCGAGCCTTTTCGGATCGATACCTGCTTGCTCGAGCGTTCTGGAGACCTGGGCCACCCTCTCATCCGCAAGAGTAGAACCATAAATCGATGCGCAATTACCCTTAAAGCAACCTGCCACTATTATTCCCGCTACTCCATCCCGAAAACACTTGAGAAGAAAATTGGGGCTCAGGGAGCCGGCACAGGTGAGTTCGCATATTTCTACATCGGACAACAGGCTTGAGTTAATTCTTGAAGCCGCTTGTAGCCCGGATCGGGCGCAAAGAAACAATTTGATTCGTCCGTGTCCTTTGAAGCCGGCGCCATAAAGTAAAGGTTTTTCCGTTGTCGGCGGGACTACGTCTCCGCAACGCATCTCGATTGCGCCCATGGGACATTCGACTACGCAAACGCCACAGGCCTTGCAGGATAATGGATCGACTTCTGGACGGGAATGAAACCCTATAGCCCCATGGGGACACAACCTCACACATGTTAAGCAAAACGTGCATTTATCGTGATCTACATGAGCCACCAGCTTCGGGGTAAAATCCGACAGTTGAGGCATGGCCTTAAATAGTGAGATCATGACAGCTTCTACGTCGGCCTTGAGAGATTCTTGATCAAAGGCTCCTCTCGCTGGACCAACGGCATAAATCCCTGCCTTCTGGGTCTCAACACCATTAAACCTTGTCGATTCGGGCTGCAGATAGGGGGCGGAGACATGAGCAGAAGGGATCAAATTCAAAATCGGCTCAAGAGAATCAGCAGGGCTTAGAATTTCATCTATTACAATAATATCCGGCGTCAATTCCATTTCCTCTCTTAAGAGAGGTTCTACGAATTCTATAATCAGGTTTTTTCCATCCTGGACAATACGTGGCTCCGTTTCATCGAACTTGAAAAATACAACACCATGTTGACGATGATACCGATACCGCGCCTCAAGACCACCAGAAGCTACTTTGACATTACGAGTAAAGATATACGACTGAACTTGGTCCAACATCTCAAGCCGGTCGAGTACCGAAAGCAAGATGTCGAATTGAGAGACTTCAGAAGAACCTTTCAAATCAAAAAAGAACGCAATGTGTCGCCAGTTTCTGTCGTTATTCAGCAATGACCTACCACTTGAATCCAAGAATTGTTTGAATTCTGAAAGGTTATAGACTTTGTTCAGGCCGGCGGCGCCAAAGGAGCTGGTTTTGGATCGTCGATGGGCAGGTTGAGCGGCTATAATAAAACCAAATCTGATTTCATGCAAATCAGTCGACGTACGAATTGCGACGTTGAAATCCCCTATGAATCCAGTAATCTTCTCTATTTTACCCTTAATTACATCAAGTGTTGGACTTGATGGATGGGCGTCCCTAAATCCAACAAAAATTGTAGCTTCAAATCCATTTCTCTTTAGAAGATCGGCTATTTGAATTCCATATTCATCGCCGCCCAAGATCAACGCCCTGTTTGAAATCTGATCTCGAACCCTGTAATTGCCTTTCAAGAAAACGGATTCTGTGACCCGTCGATTCACAACTGTTCTCCCATTTTGACGCGATCGAGATATTTCTTTATCTGAGACGCCGCCAAAATTGATTGCGAAACACAATCGGTTATAGATTTCGGACCCTGATTAGCACCCGCTACGAAGATTCCAGGGTGGCCACCGCTAACATCAATGTCATCAGAACCAATGAAACCGTCACGATTATTCCACAGAGTGGGAAAACTTCTAGGCAGGTCAGGATCACGAGGACCAATTCCTATACTCAGTATAACCAGGTCAAACGCCACCTTTTGTTTTGTATCGTCATTGCCGTGATAAGTTACTTCCGGCCGACCGTCTTCCCCGGATCTAATTTCCGCTGGCATAGCCCTGACGAAAGTCATTTCATTTTGGGCCTGACCAAATGTTTTATCGAATTCCCTTTCGAAAGTTTGTGTGTCCATATAAAAGATTGTAGATTCAGCCTGCGGGTATTTATTCTTAAGAAGACGGGCCAACCTGATCGAAACTCCACAACAAATCCGTGAGCAGTAATTTGCTCCCGACTTGGCGTCTCGGCTGCCGACACATTGGATAAACGCTACTGATTTCAACTCATCGGCAGGTAGAAGAGGTTCGAAGTTTCCAGTCCTTAGCAGGGAATCGAGTTCTAGTGTAGTTAAGACACCGGGAACTCTCTGGTATCCCAGTCTGGGCTTCCTTGACGCGTCAAATGGCGTGAAACCTGTGCATACAGCGACAGCCGAAGCTTCTATTTTTATCTCTTTAGTTTTTTCTGCAAGCTCTATAGCTCCCTGCGGACAAATCTGAGCACACGCTTCACACTGAATACCTAGCGACTTCAGACATTTATTGTTAGAGATATACAATCTGGAGTCTAATGATGGCCTTAATAACGCGCCTTCTACAGGACAAACTTTTGAACAAAGGCCACAATCATCGCATTTTTCATTAATGACTTGAGATTGCCGTTGCAAGATGAGAGCGTTAAATTTTCGACTTGCCTCTCTGAACGAATCGATTGTTGAATTTACCAAGATATCAGAACACTCGGCGCCAGCCAATTTGCTGAGACAGTCTTCAAGAAGACAGGCGCCGCATTTTTGGCATGTTTCCGTAGCCTTGCACGCAAATTGTGATACATGGCCACCCAAAAAAGGCGCCTTTTCCACCAGTATTGAGTTAATACCGAGACATGAGAGTTCCCAGCTCAAACTCAGGCCCGTGATTCCTCCGCCAACTATAAGTACATCTTTTTTCATAATTTCTATGAAGATTTCTTCCCGATCGTTATCTCATTTTCCTGTCCCTGATCAAACTATAGTAAAAAGTACTTTCATATCAATTAAAATTGTTCGCTCAGCCTTGTTGGTCAAGAGACGGTTCGAGTTTGACGTTTCGGAAATAGATTGATTCAATCAAAGAGCAATCGCCAAATTTTTTGCTTATATCCTGCGTGAAAAAAGTAAAAAATTAGGGGGCACGCCCAGGACAACCCAAAGGCATTATTGGCCTACTTGATCAAATATGCATCATACACAACAGCGTTACCTAGTCGCATTGCAATTCCAATCGCCATGGCGCTGTTTAGCCACTTATATTGCGGAGCGCTGGTTTCGAATTGCATGTACAATCTAAAGAAGTATTCATTCGGGTCTACTATCTCACCTTTAGCGATTTTTGCTAAGACTTCCGGAGAACCGTAACGGAAGCCTTTCGTTTGAAGCATAATTAGTGCTCCATCATTGGTTTTCAACAGATATCTTGTATCGATAATCGCCACCCCATCTTCGGTGACTATTTGCCAGTCCGCACCATTATTCATGATCTCCCCGCTCAAAAGAGGGCCCTCGAATTTTCCCCCGGTAATAGGAATGATCCGACGTTTGCCAAGATCACTGGTCTTTCCCAGTTCCCAAATGGGAGCAATAAGGTCTACTGAAAAACGAGCCATGTACTGGAGATGTGGTTTCGGAGGTTCGTTAACCGGTGAGTCGCTAACAGTTCTTGTCAAAGAATATGTTAGGTCAGGGATTACTAAGGCTATTAAAGCCGTCAAAATGATCAAACTCCTCTTGCTCATTTCCCATTTCTCCTCTAATAAACAAATATGGTGGCGCTCGTTACCAGAGATATTATATAGCCTGATTGTTATGCCTCTTGCAACATTATCAGGGGAAGGTTTTTAGAACTATGTCCGACAACAATTACAAAAGTGACATGAGCATTGATGAGAGGGTGATGATGGCAATCGTGAGAGTCGCCGAACGCTTTAAGAAGAACTCGTCAGCCATAGTCAAGAACTGGGACCTGACATTCTCTCAATACAATCTGCTAAGGGTCTTGGATGCCTCAGTGAATGGCCAAAATACTATGAAGAACGTGAACAGAATCATGTTGATCTCGGGCGCAAACATGACGGGAATTGCAAAGAGATTAGAAAAAAACGGGTTTATTGTTCGAACAAACGATCCCAAGGATGACAGATTAAAAAGGCTACAAATTACTTCCCTAGGAAAACATGTGTTGAAGGATATTTCCGTCTACAAAGATCAGGGATTGGAAAAATACCTGATGGAATATTCCCATGAACAAAAATCGTCACTCCTGAGAATACTACAAGGTATTCTCAAGCAAACCAATTAATTGTTAGACTGCATACAAGACTTCTGGCCTGAAAAGATGTGGTTTCATTATCTTTTATCAAATCTCCCCTAGGGGGTAAAGGGGAGATTTGGGTGACCAGCATACCACAAGACCTATGGCGCTAGTTTTTCATCCTATTTTGTATGGCTCTGGCTCTAGATCGCAGTGTAAAGTTTTTCTACTTTCCAAACCAACGTCCTCTGTTTTCTCCACATGTTCCAAGATTTTTTCCGGGGTAATTGGCAAATCTTTGCAGCGATAGCCTGTCGCATGATAAACAGCGTCAGAAATTGCCGGCGCGGTTGGTGAGGCAAGCCCTTCCCCGCACTCCTTCGCGCCCATTGGTCCTTCGTTCTCGTACGTATCAACGTGTGTCACATGACTCAGTGGCATATCCATGGCTGTTGGCATCTTATAGTCCGCAAAGTTTGCGTTCAGCGTTTTGCCACCATCCATGACAAATTGTTCGGAAAGCGCATAACCCAGCCCCATTTGGATAGAACCGGCTAGTTGTCCTTCAACACTCCGCGGGTTGATTACTGTTCCACAATCATGGGCCGTCCACATTTCTTTTACCTTCACGAGACCGGTTTCTTTATCAACTTCAACTTCAGCTACTTGGGCGCCAAAACCAAAAGCGGGGGTTACTAATCCTTTACCTCGAGGCGTGTACGATCCACGCGCTACAAGGGGCTCGCCCCTGTTTGCTTTCTGAACTAAAGCAACCGCCTCTCCAAAGGACAACCCATAATCAGGTCTTGTCTTTGCCTGCACTCTTCCATTCTTACATTCGATTTCGTGAATGACGTTTAGGTTATGATGAGCTGACACAGCACCAAACAGCTCTTCCTTTATTTTCTTGGCAGCATTGACTACCGCATTTCCGGCCATAAGTGTAACTCTACTGCCCCATGAGCCTAAGTCCCCCTGAGGAGTCATAGCCGTATCTGCTGAAGTCATTCGTATGTCTTCCATGGTGAGGCCGAGTTCCTCTGCAAGTATTTGTTTGAGCACTGTATCCGATCCCTGTCCAATATCGGCGGCCATAGTGAGGAGATGCGCTGTGCCATCTGAAAACACCCTAACTTCGGCTGCGGAAAAAGGATATTGAGTGTTAAACCAGTTAAACACTCCTCCTGAAATAAAACTGTAACAACCAATGCCAATGCCTTGACCTAGTTTGAGGCTGTTTCGCTTTTCCTTCCATCCGCTCATTTCAGCGACCCTTTGTATTGATTCAACAAAGCCGCAACTCGAAATAGTAGCGACGTCGGGAATTTTGTCCCCACTAACTTGGGCATTTTTGAGTCTGATATCAATCGGATCGATTCCCAAATCCTCAGCCGCGATATTCATCTGGATTTCGGTGGCATAAAGTGATTGGGGCGCTCCGAATCCACGCATAGCGCTGGCAGGCGGTTTATTTGTGTAAATATGCTGTCCATGAAATCTGTAGTTAGGATAACGGTAAAGCATGGCCCCAAAATTACCACATAAAAATGTCGCTGTTGGACCCATTGCATTATAGGCTCCCCCATCCAGCTGGATTTTCAAATCCTTGGCAACGATGGTTCCGTCCTTCTTAAATCCGATTTTTGAATGAAGCTTCATGGGGTGCCTGCGTCTTCCTGCAAGAAATTCTTCTTCTCTGCTTAGAGTGAACTTTACAGGCCGACCAGTCCTCTTGGCCATTAAAGCTGCGCAGAATTCCCATGTGCGCAATTCCATTTTTCCACCGAACCCTCCACCCACAAAGGGCTTGATGACTCTGATGTCGTTTTCCCTCATGCCAAGTGTTGAAGCCAGCAGGCATTGCACTATGTAGGGGACTTGAGTAGACGTCCAGATCGTGATTCTACCATCCAAATCTACCTGGGCCAAGGCGGAGCATGGTTCAAGGTAAGCGTGGCTCACGCCATGCACCGTGAAAGTATCTTCCCTCACATAGTCTGACTCTGCAAACCCCTTTTCTACATCGCCATATTTGATTTTCCGATTGACGCTTATATTGGTAGGACAATAATCATGGAGCACAGGCGCTTCTGATTTCATTGCGATGTCTACATCAAATACGGCGGGTAGTTCCTCGTATTCCACATCAATCAGTTCTAAGGCCTCTTCAGCTATATCCTTGTCTATCGCGGCTACTGCGGCTACTTCATCTCCAATAAACCGAACCTTGTCAATCGCTAAAGGGTATTCATCCTGAGTTTCCGGAAAAAGCCTCCAGTTACCGTATTTGATTTTGGGGGTATCTTCGGCCGTGACAACGCATTTTACTCCAGGCAAAGAAGCGGCTTTACTTGTGTCGATATTTTTTATCAGGGCATGCGGTAATGGGCTTCTTAAGATGCGTCCGTGAAGCATTCCGGGCAACTTCATGTCATCCGTATAAGCAGCCGCTCCCCTTGCCTTTACAATCGCGTCGGTTCTTGGCACATCTTTCCCTATAATACTGAATTCTTTCATCATTTTTCCTTTCAGTGTGCGCTAGTTTTTCTTTGACCGCTCATAGGCTTCCACAAGGGTTCGGCGAGTTAATACGGCCACCATCTTTTTTCGCCATTCTGCGCTTGCTCTACAATCCGAAATGGGCATAGATTCTTCAGCAGCTTCATAACCAGCGTCTTGTATCAGTTCATGCGTCCATTGTTTTCCCCGCAGGAGATTCTCAGTCCTATACGCGCGCAAAGGAATGGGAGCTACCGCTCCTAAAACCAATTTAACATCTGAACAGATTTCATCCCGAAAAACGGCCATGGTACCAGCGCTCGCCGGGGCAATATCCACACCACACCGAGCCGATATCCTTTTGTAAGATCCTCCTGATCGTGGTTGCGGAAGTGGAACAAATACGGAGGTCATTATTTCTCCCTGGTTCATGGCGGTAATCCCCGGCCCCTTAAAAAATTCATCCAGGGACAGCCGCCTCTCGCCTTCCAGGCTTGTTAATACGACTACTGATCCCATGGTTATAAGTGGGGGAGCCGTATCGGCGGACGGAGCCGCATTACAGAGATTCCCTACAACCGTTCCCATGTTTCGGACTTCTATGTTAGCCATAACTTTAACGGCATCCGTAAGCGCAGGGTAGTATTGCAGAATGTCAGGATGAGACAAAATGTTAACTATCCTTGCAGTTGCGCCTATTGTCAAACCCTCTTGAGGACTGAAACTAATCTTGTTAATCCCGTCAATTTCCTGCAGGGCGATAACCGATTTTGGCCTTAAACGGCCGTGGAGCATTTTAACTACAATATCTGTGCCACCTGCCATAATATAAGCCCCTTCTCCTTGTTCCTTAAGAAGTGCCAGGGCTTCGTTTAATGTTTTAGGCGTAAAATATTCAAATTTCGGCAGTCTCATTGTTCTTCCTCTTCCGATTGACTATTCTTCATTGTTTCCGCCGCAACCGAGATAGCTTCCACGATCTGGCTATATCCAGTGCACCTGCACAAATGCCCTGAAAGACCAGCTCTTATTTCCGCCTCATTAGGAGAAGGGTTATGGTTCAAAAGATGAAGCGCCGCCATTTCCATTCCGGCAGTGCAAAAGCCACATTGAATGGCCCCGGTTTTGACAAAAGCCTCCTGTATGGGATGCAGCTCATCCCCCGAAGGAGCGAGACCCTCAACGGTAGTAACGCTCTTCCCATCGACCGACACAGCCAAGGTCAAACATGAACTGACACTTTTGCCGTCTACTATGACGGTGCATGCCCCGCAATCGCCAGTGCCACAGCCCAACTTGGTGCCCGTTAGGTTAAGGTCCTCACGAAGCGCTTCATTCAGAGTCTTCCATGGTTCTACAGCAAGTGAATATTCGTCTCCGTTCACTTTAAAATTGATTCTGTGCTTCATTTGTCTTCCTCTATTTTCTTTGTGAAGTCCAATTTTTGAAGATAGCTCAAAGGGTTGTCAAGGTCCTTCACAACGGAATCAGTTCCAGAATTTCTCTAAAGAGTTGTCCTTCATTTTCTGAGTTGGCTGGAAATCAAGGACTCCTCTATATGTTTTATCCCCGATTGCGCATATGGATGACACGGTAATTTCATTGCCAAGATTTTGTCTTTTTCGATTAATTCCAACGGAACTTGTTTGGACAATTTCATCGAATTCTTTGTCAAAAATCAGAAATCGAGGCTCAATATGCTCCAAAATTTCTTGCAGTTCCTTAATCCTAAGAAGATTGTTAATCGGTACAATGATTCCCCCTGATTTGGCGCAAGCAAAATATATTTCGATGAATTCCGGACAGTTATGTAAAAGAACAGCGACTCTGTCACCTTTTTTCAGTCCCATATCCAACAGGCTATTGGACAAGCAATTGACTCGTATATTTAGGGTACGGTAATCAATTCTCTGGTCACCAAAAATCAATGCAGTCTTGTCGGGGAAGTTGGATGCAGATCTTTTAAGGACATCACCAACATTCATGGGCATCTCCTTTTGTTGCTAAAAAAGACCATCAATCATTTCATCAAATCCAACAGATCAAGGATTTAGTCCCATGGCTCTGCTGATAATGAGTTTCATGATTTCGCTTGTCCCAGCAAAAATTGATAGGCATCGGACATCTTTATAAATTTTACACACCCGGTATTCTTCCATGTAGCCATAACCGCCATGTAGCTGTACGGCTTGATAAGCGATTCGATTTACCATCTCCCCTAGCCAGTACTTGGCCATGGAAACTTTCTGAACAATGCTCTTTCCTGCAATATGGTCCTTAATCAAGCTATCTAAAAAAGTGCGGCCCAGTTGAACCTCAGTGGCCATATCCGCCAACCTGAACGCATTATATTGAAAATTCCCGATGGGTTTACCGAAAGCCTCCCTTACCTTCACATAATTAAGAGCCTCTTTAAGCGCTTCTTCGGCCAAGACCTGACACTTGATAGAAACTTCCAGTCGCTTTTGCTGGAGTTTTTCCATCATGTACTTAAAACCCTTACCTTCTTCCCCAAGCAAGTTCGTGATGGGCACACGGCAATCTTCAAAGAAAAGCTCGGCCGTATCCTGCATATGATAGCCCATTTTTTCCAGTTTTCGGCCTCGATGAAATCCTGGCGCACCCTTATCCACAAGGATAAGACTAATGCCGCGATGTCCTGCGTTTGGATCGGTCTTGCAAGCCAAGACGATCAGGTCTGCAAAATATCCATTAGTTATGAATGTCTTTTGTCCATTTATGATATATAGCCTTTGCCTAAAGTTTTGTCTTAATGGCGCATGTTTTTTGGTTTTGATCTTTCCGGTTCACTACCCAGTTGAGGGCGAGGCATATA
>JAJYDQ010000018.1 GCA_021777225.1 Deltaproteobacteria bacterium | reverse complement strand
GGCTTATTAGGAGTTGGGATTGATTTCTACAGGGATCGACATCGGGTCCAGAACCATCAAAATAGTTAGTATAGATTCCAGTGATCGGAAAATGGTCGTGAACAGAAGGGTTGAAACGACATTTAATCCTTTGGGTCAGGCCACAAAACTACTAGATGGAATTGAGAGCGACCGCCTTATTGCGACTGGATACGGGCGGAGGCTTGCGCAGGAAAACTTTGGCGGCCATTCTATAACGGAAATTCAGGCGCACGCTCTTGGAGCCAGACACATGTTTTCAGAATGTCAGGCGATCCTTGACATAGGTGGTCAGGATACTAAAGCCATTTCGTTGGACCTTAGAGGGAAGGCTCAGAAGTTCGAAATGAATGACCGTTGCGCCGCAGGCACTGGCAAGTTCCTGGAGTTTATGGCCACAAGTTTCCAGGTCCCGATCGAGGAATTTGGCAGTTTTGCCTTAGCAGGGGTCGAGGGTCTTAAAATCAACAGTATGTGCACGGTATTCGCTGAAGCTGAAGCGACCTCTCTCATGGCTCGAGGTAGTCGTCCACGGGACATAGCCTTTGCGTTACATCTTTCGGTGGTTAAACGTTCAATTTCAATGTTGAGAAGGGTTACTATGACCGGTCCCATAGTCTTTTCCGGGGGAGTGGCCCTAAATCCATGCATAGTTGAACTCGTCCGTCGTGAAATGGCTGACGAAGTCCTGATCCCCGAAGACCCGGAAATGATTGGGGCTCTCGGGGCGGCCCTATACGGAATACGAAAAAAAGATTGAGGACAAGAGACAAATCCAGTCATTCTGATTTCCTGTTTCTCATAACAAAAGCTACCCTCCAGGAGATCATTTGCTCGACCTCACTCTCAGACATACCTAATCTTTTCGGCGAGGTGAGCTGATCCGTCACTTCTATGAATGACCGTTGTTCCACTTCGAAGCCTAATGTCTCGAAGAACGATTTAGCATGGGCCGCATCTGGAAAAGCATTCTCGCTAACATCGATCCCGGTTAGTTCCATGGTCTGCTGAATTACCGCTTTCCGAATGGTATTCTGTTCCGGAAGCGTGATATCCGGTGTGATCCATGTTCCACCAAATCTGCGTAACAAGTGAAGATTGTTTTTACCCACAAGGGCTTTGTTATCGAACCACTGGTAGCGCATAAGACCTTCGTTAATGATAGTTATCGGCGCCTGCTGAAAAAAGCTTGCAGCTAAATCAATTACATTTGGATCAAGGACGTTCCCGGCGAGGAAGCGTAGATTTGGCCTGCGGTCGATCTTCCGTAGGCTAACAAGTTCTTCTATTATCTTTGTTTTTTGTTCTATCGTGCTTGGGAAATCAATTTCGACATAAGTTATATCTGCATTCTCAGTCAGTAGGATTCCGCGAGGGCAAAGTCCCGAAGCAAGTTCAAGGACCTGATTGGTAGGGTTTTCCTTTAAGAGTTTCTGAGTGAGCAGGTACCGGGCTTCAAAGAATGGGGCAAGTTTGGGCCGTTTGAGTTGTTCGAGTTTTGTTCGGTCTGCCAGGTCAGTCAGGCTTTTGTCAAGAATACTGAAGATCTCCTGACAAAGCGGTATGGACGTTAAAGTTCTTCGGAAAGCTACGCCCCAGGCCGTTGGTATGACCTTCTCAAACGAGACGTCAGAAACTTTTGACATGACCAGCCTCCAATATGAAGTACCGCCAGCAGTCAATGCTCATACGATTTTACTTCTATTGCGGATTGAAATCAAATTTGCGACAATCCACGCAGATGTTCCGGAGGGATTGACCATGCAATGCGTAATGGACCACATAGTATTGAACGTCGAAGACGACGAAAAGATGATGGCTTTTTATTCACAGGTACTTATGTTTCCCACCGAACGGCTTGACGAATACCGCGCCGGGAAAGTCCCATTCCCATCTGTGCGGCTCAATGCGGACACGATCATCGACCTGTTTCCGAAAGAAATGTGGCGTCAAAAAGCTCGGTTGGGGGAAGGCCGCGACAATTTGAACCACTTCTGCATCGCATTGAGCAAAGAGGCCTGGCGGGAACTCCTGGAGCGACTTGATGCAAATTCCGTCCCGATAGAGGAAGGACCGGTCCAGCGTTGGGGAGCGCATGGTAACGGGACATCGATTTATTTTCGGGATCCGGAAGGAAACCTCATAGAAGCGAGGCATTACGAGGCGTAAAAATACTTCAGAGACATGTCTTCCTGGTTCATGAACGTTACAGATTCACGCCACACAATGACATCAATCCTTCCCCTGAGTCTTTTCTCAAGTCAGCATTGTGGAAGATTGTAAGAAAGCATAGCGCAGCCGTAAGGCATGGGGTGAATGAGAAGGAAGTTATTCAAATGAAAAATGCCATGGAAATTTTTAAGGTACTACCGAGAAACAATTGCCGGGACTGTCGTGTTCCTACTTGCCTGGCCTTTGCCGCCGCAGTGTTCAAAGGTGAAAAGAACCTGGAGGAGTGTCCTCATGTTGATAAAGCTGTCATCGAGGCCTTCAGCCATTGTAACTCTGATGCCCCGGCGTTGGACTCTGAAGAAGAACGTGCATTTACCCTGTTAAAAGAAAAAGCCGCTCAAGTGGATCTTGCCTCTTCCGCTGAACGCCTTGGCGGACAATTTTCCGGAGACAGCATCACTCTGAAGGTGCTCGGCAAGGATTTTCGTGTCGACTCTAACGCAAACATCTCATCCGAATGCCATGTACACAGATGGGTCACAACCCCGATCCTCGATTACGTGGCGTCCTGCTCTGGTAAACCACCTTCGGGAAACTGGGTTCCATTGCGTGAACTCATGAACGGGGCGGTTTGGGCCGGTCTTTTCGGACAACGCTGCGAAAAGCCTCTAAAACAGATAGCCGACGCCCACCCTGATGTATTCGAATTCATGGTCCAGATTTTCAGCGCAAAACCGGCTCCGAGCGCTTTTAATTCAGACATCGCGGTAGTTTTGCGTCCTTTGCCGAAATTGCCAATCCTCATTTGCTACTGGAAACCTGACGGGCCCCTGGAATCGGCACTGAATCTATTCTTTGACGACACAGCGGAGGACAATCTGACGATTGATTCAATTTACAGGATCGCTACAGGACTGGCTGTTATGTTCGAAAAGATCGCCGTTACACATGGGTTGTGATTTGATATAGCCGCAAAGTGAAACCATTCAGTAATTCAGGACGCTCTTTGCTTGTGAAACTGCGATTTTTTTGCGGTACTTTCCAGACTACGCATGAAATCAACCCAAAAAGGTTGAATATTCTGGCAATAGAGCGTCTAATACGCTTATTAAGTCTCTATGACAAAAGGCTCGTAGTTGCGCTTCAGTTACAAAACTCACTTGTTTGACCTGGAGGCCAATACCTTGCCTAACAAACAGAAATCTACTCGAAACTCGATTGGGCTTTTTGCGGCCATGTCCATTGGGATTGGCGGCATGGTAGGGGCCGGTATTTTTTCCATTCTGGGAGTAGTAGCCCAGGCAGCGGGGGCCGCAATGTGGCTTTCGTTTCTTATTGGTGGCCTGATCGCTCTTCTATCCACCTATTCTTACGCTAAATTGGGCACTCGATTTCCATCATCCGGCGGGGCCGTTGAATTCCTTGTGCAGGGGTTAGGCGATGGGGTATTAAGCGGAGGGATAAACATTTATATGTGGGTAGGCTACATCATAGCCCTAGCCCTTTATGCGCAGGCATTTGCAGCGTACTTTATGACCTTTTTACCTCAAAATTCGGCTGGATGGCTTCCCAAATTCATCGGAACAATGGTAGTGCTGCTCTTTACAGGTGTGAATTTCATTGGACCGGGTGTTGTTGGTAAATCAGAAACTTTTATCGTAGCGGTTAAGCTTCTGATATTGCTATTATTCGCCATAACCGGCCTATTCTTTATTCAACCATCGTATCTTTCACCAACGCACTGGGTCGGACCCTCTGGAATCCTGTTCGGTGCGGGCGTGCTCTTCATAGGGTACGAAGGATTCGGCCTCGTTACCAATGCGGCTGAAGATATGGATGATCCTCGGAAATCGCTCCCTATAGCGCTATATCTTAGCGTCATAGCTGTAATCGCGCTCTATTTGTTAGTATCGGTTGCGGTTATAGGGAATCTCGCTGTCAAGGACATCCTGGCGGCAAGAGATTATGCCCTGGCCGAAGCGGCTAAACCATTCCTGGGAAATCTGGGATTTCGGCTAATTGCCGTAGGCGCATTATTTTCAACCGCATCCGCTGTTAACGCAACGCTTTTTGGGGCTGCCAACGTTTCATACATGCTCGCTCGAGATGGTGAGCTTCCGGACGTGTTTTCACGAACAATCTGGCAAGGAGGGACAGGAGGACTTGTAATTACCTCGGCTCTTATCATTATATTCATCCTGTTTTTCGACTTGTCCGGCGTGGCCATGATGGGGAGCGGGGCATTTTTGCTAATTTACGCCTGCGTAAACGCGGCGCACCTGAAGCTAACTTCAGAAACTGGAGCCAATAGGCGCATAATATGGGCATCAATCATAGCATGCCTGGTAATGGCGGCTATCCTTGGATTCTACATATACCAGAATTCTAAACCCGCCTTTGTGACCATGTTTGTGTTGATTCCCGTTTGCCTCGTGGCTGAATGGGTCTATAGAAAAGTTAGCGGACGAACTATCAAGCCTCAGACAAAGTTGCGCAAGATATCATAATCCTTTCATTCGCTATCTGGACAATCCAGAGGATGGTTTTCAAAGGCATCTAAAACACTTCCCTTCTGCTCTTCTGCTCTTCTGTCTTCATCTTTTATTGCATCAATCTCAGCGGTCATGGCGCCAACGTCCGCTGGATTCAATGCAATTGAAGGCTGGCGCAATAGGCTGTGCAATCATTCATCCAGCGCCTTTCGGGTCTGTGTTTCGAGGACAGGTATTTTTTTCGGATCTTGCCACAAGATTCAAGGATGTCATCGAGGTACAGTCTATAATCCCGCATAAACTGTCTCCTCAAGGATAGTCAAACGTATCCTGGGTTTGATGGTGTCCTTAATGACCAGATCCACCTCGGAATCAAAAAATTTTTCCAAAAAGAATTTATTCCTAATGTAGAGGATAATAGTCAAGATTAATTTTTTAAGACAACTCTGGACACAAAGGTTCCCTTGGGTACTCTAACTGTTAGGGCATTAGTTTAGATACTGGAGCTGAAGTTATTCGTATTTCAGATTTGGGCGGGGCTAGGGTGTAAATTCCAGATCCTGAAAAATATTGTAAATGATATCTAGATCGATTAAAGGAAACGTTTATGACATGGGAACGAGCAATAAGGGATCCGGTTCACGATTTCATTTGCCTTAGCTCCAAAGAAGCTGATGTCATTGATTCACCAATATTTCAGAGGCTTCGGGGCATTCGCCAGCTTGCTTTTGCCCACTTGGTTTATCCCGGCGCTCACCACACCCGCTTTGAACATTCACTGGGGGTTTGTCACCTGGCGGGCAAGATGGCCAAACGACTCAATTTGAAGTCTGAACAGCGGCGGCTTATACGACTCGCAGCGTTAGTCCACGATATTGGTCACGGCCCTTTTTCCCACGTTTCCGAAAAAGCCTTGGATCTTTACGCCAACAGAGACCGGATTAAACCTTCATTGACGGGTAATGTAACAAATATTCATGAGCTATTGACTCAGGATTTTATTAAGAACGACCCTGATCTTAAAAAACTCATAGGTGAAGACGATTGTAACAAAATTGCTTCGTTACTGGCTGAGGGTTATGATGACCCTTTACTAAAAGCTTTAATCTCAGGGCCATTAGATTCGGACAAACAGGATTATCTTCTTCGAGATAGCTATTATTGTGGCGTAAAATATGGCATTTTCGACGTTGAACAGATGCACAGAGCCCTTGTTTCGATCGATCCAGGAGACCAAAGCGCTCAGCTAAGGATATCGCAAAATGGTATACATGCCCTTGAACAGTTTGTTTTAGCCAAGTACTACATGACTACTCAGGTCTACAGGCATAAACTCCGCCTTATAACTGACGAGATGCTCGTGAGGGCGATAACTCTTGGAATTGAACGAGACGGCATTCAAGAACTCCACGAATTGTACGCGTATGATGGAAGCCCCGAATTTGCAACCCGGTACAATCAGTGGGATGATTCCAGGTTCATGAATTATTTCTGCAGCGAAGAATTCCGTGGGACTTATTGCTTTAAATTCTTGGATCGACTTCTCAAAAGACGTCTTCTTAAAAGGATCTACAGCAAACGACTAAAGGAGCTTTCGGAGGACAGTCGCGAAGAAATTGAAAAGATCCAGAATCCCGAATGCCAAAGAAAACAAGCTGAACTGGAATCCATTATCTATGATATTATACCTGATGAATTCAAAGATTCTCCTTATTCGGGAGATCTGGATTCCTGCTCGGTTATTCTTAATTCGTACAAGTTTAAATCCGTTAAGGAACAGTCAAGAAACGGTGAGGGACCCATTCTTGTTGGTAGCGCCCCGAAGCCTAAGACATTTGAAGACGAATCGACTTTGTTTCATTCAATAGATGAAAAACTTACCGAAGCTCATGTCGAGATATACGCGCCGGTTATTTATGAATCACCCCATAAACGCCGCATGTTTTTAAGTGATATGGATGAAAACATAACTGATGTACTAAATGGGTTCAAATAAGAAAGAGGCGAAAACGATGAATGTACGAGATTTTGTAGTTCTTTGTTATGGGGCTTTTGATGGGAAGATAAATGGTAAGACAAATCTACAAAAGAAAGTCTACTTCCTGGCCGCGAGTCTTGGGAAAGTCGAAGAACTAGGATATCGTGCTCATTATTATGGTCCATATTCAGCAGCGGTAGCTGAAGCAAATTCCGAACTCAAATCTCTTAATTACTTAAGTGAATGTTCCACAAGTTGGGGGAGCGACAATCGTGGTTTTGAAATCGCCCGCTATGACTTCAGCTTAACTGACGAGGGCCGCCGATTGCTTGATAGAAAGCGGGCAGAGAACCCTGACATTTGGGAAGACCTCTGCGACCTTGCCAAAAAGATTAAAGAAGCCGGGAACTTAGATTATTGGGATCTTTCCATCGCTGCTAAAGCATATTTCATCCTTGATAAAAAGGAAAAATCGGCAAGTTCTCGAGAAATTCAAGATGCGGCTAAAGATCTGGGTTGGGAAGTTAAAAAGGAAGAATTGGACAGAGCGAGTACATTCCTTGAGAAAATAAATCTAATAAAGAGTTTGGCAGCATAATTTTCGTGGTCAAAAGAAATCCTAGAAATCTCGTAGAACCCTAGGATATCAGCGGCAACACCGACGGGCTCACGCCCCCTCAGATAATCTCCAGGCACAGAGGGATGCGGCAAATTGAGGAGTCATTCAGGATAAGCAAGCATTATCTCAAGATGTGTACCATTTACCACTTGACGCCCGAGAGGATCGTTCCCACGTTCTGGTCTGCTTCATCGCGTACGCCATTATCAGACAGACCGTGTTCAGAGTTGCCCGTCGGTATAAGCCGATGAGCTTCGAGAAGATCAGAAATGAGCTGTTGCACGCCGAGGCCAGCGTCTTAGTGGATACGGCCACCGGCAAAAAATACATCATGCCTTCGAAAACCACACCTGTTCAGAAAAAACTCTATCACATCTTCGGACCTAAATGCTCAGAGGTACCCAGACCAATGACCTAATTTGCGCCACAAGACAAAGTAGTGCCCCAGCTAAAAATCAACATACTGAAATCAGAGTGTTTTCACAACAAAAGTGTCAAAGTCGGGAGTAAAAATGACCGGAATGAATAGAACTGTGCTATTCGTTACAGCTTTATCCCCCACGCCTTTGGCTTACTTCTTCCGACACTTCATCTTCAGAGAGCAGTCGCATTCCGTCGTCAATTGCCAGTCTTCGTAGTTCCAGTAGCTTTTGGCCCAAATCGGAGCGGGGAATGAACTGTATTTTTTCTGTCTGGCTATTGATCTCCTTAATATTGGCGCTCATTTCTTCGTTACCTGGATGCAGCAGCGGCAAGGTTTAAAAATATCATCGAAGTACAGTCTATAATCCCGCATAAACTGTCTCCTCAAGGATAGTCGAACGTATCCTGGGTTTAATGGTATCCTTAATTACCAGGTCTACCTGGGAACCAAATAGTTTTTCCAAAAAGAATTTTAGATCAAAATAATTGTCAAACGTTGGGTCATCAAATTCCACAAGAAAATCCAGATCACTGCTTTCAGTCTGCTCACCTCGGGCGCATGAGCCGAACACACCAAGTTGACGCACCCCAAAACTCAAAATCTCATCACGATTTTCTTCCAGTTTTTTCAAGATGTTTTCAGGAGTCATGGTCTTAATTCCATATTAGCCCTAATAAAGAGAATAACGTAGATTTACCACTCCCGTTAGCTCCCACAACTACGCAGAAGTTTGGGATACTTTTCATTTCCACGTCTTTGAAGGCCTTAAAGTTCTACAACTTAATGGATTCAATTTTCATGGTTTTGCTCGCGATCAATCATCATCTAAGATGTTGAAGGGTTGGGACTATTTTCATGTTTGGTTACCCGTGCCAACAGGCATTTCCTTTGCCTGTTGGGGAGCCTTTAGGTTCAAAGAGTTTAACGTCTACATCCGGTGCACCAGAGAAGGCCTCTTCTATGATCACCCGGACCTTCTCCCACTCGAGTCCACCTAACCCACAACCCAGTGGCGGAATTGCGATGGAGCGAATATTACGACTGCGGACCTCCGTCACCAGCGCTTTCGAACCCACCACGATATCTTCGTAATGGCTACGGTCACGCCAATGGCATTTGGTGGGGCAGTTGATAATGTAGCGAGGGTTGAAAATATGACCGGTTTCGAACACGAACATGCGCTCGGCCGAATTTCCCTATGCAGGCAAGCGGCTTCATAGCCCTTGAAGTTTTCTGGGAAAGCCTTTTTGAATTGCAAGGCGAGGCCTTTGCCCATCACGCCAACGCAGTTGACCGTATTTACCGAGGCTTCTGTGTCAGAATCAAGAAGATTGCCATCTGTAAGCTCGATCATCTTGTTCTCCATACAGCTGATAATCACAGTCGTTACAAACTGGCACAAATTATATGAACTCGGGAAATTTGTTCCGTGTCTTCGGTTTACCCCCCACGTGAGTGGGGACAATCCCATTGTTAATGCACCGATAGAATCCTTCTGGCGTGAAACTTGCGAAAGAGAGACCATTCAGAAGCACAAGAGCCTCTTAGAGTCATTGTTCGCGGGTGGGAATTATTCATGAAGGTATTTATAGACAGAGTACCTGAGACTCGTTTTTACTGGTATGTGTTCAGCATTTTCATCTTTCTTCGGCCGACACAGAACCCTTATAATTCACTGGTGTCTGAAATGTAGGCCTTCAGCCCGCGATAGATTCACTGAAGAAAGGAGAAAGAAAATATGAGATATGTAAGGCCAATATTCGCAGCCGGAATAACCGCCATTGTAGCAGCGGCAATGATTGTTCCAAGTATTGCTTACGCTGGTCCTGACTCACTTGTATCCACTTTTCAATCTTCAGGAGTTACCGTTCTACCTGTTTTTGCTGGTTACGGCGAAAGGGGAGATTGGCACGGTGGAACTTACGGATTTTTCGCCGATAGTCCTAGATATTATGTGGGTCGGAGAGGACCAGGCTCTTTCGTCACTTCACCTAATGAAACGAGAATAGACCAAAATGGAAACCAAACTGATTCCAGTCAGCCCGGGAGGACCATATATTAAGCGAACAAAAAACAATGCTATAGAATGTCTAATAAATGAAAAACTACCTCCTAGGGAACTAAATGGATAAACATTGCTCCGTAAGGGTTGAAGGCCTCTAATGTACGGGCGCATTTGACTGTATTTGCATTAAGTCTCGAACATGTTGGTTTCATGAAATAAATTATGGGCCAAAGCACGCTCACGAGAGAAATATCTTGACCTGGCATCATGTCAGGGCCAGTTATTAATTATCCCGCCCACTTGGATTCTTTTCCATCTCCACCTAGTGTCGCGTTCCATAAGTTAAGTTCACATCATGCGGCCAGCGCTTTACCTGTATAAGTCCATTTGAATGGGTGAGCCCTGATATACCTGTTGGCAGTATAATGTCCAGCATCATAAACGCAACCGTCCACTCAGCGGTTCACCCCCACGTGCGTGGGGACAATGAAACAGCTTCGATTTTGTATTGAGTCCCGATTTTAAGTCAGATATGTGTCAAATAAGGACACATGTAATCGAATTATTTTTCCACGAGTAAAAATATTTCCAAAAGGGGAAATGAATTTCTCCCGTGGCGGTCGAAATGACACAGTATTCAACCGGGCCAATCAAAAAAACCATATCGTTGATTAAAGGGTTATCGAGTCGATTGGATCAATCTACAGGTCAACTATGACTTTACTCCCAAATTGGGAATGTGTATACTGAGTTATGAGAGTTATCAAACGTCTAGTCCTTCTGGAATTTGCCGAGCAACATCCTCAGGCCCGCAGTTCGTTGGAGCATTGGTACCAACTCATTAAGAAAACAGAACTTAGAAACACTGCGGATGTAAAGATGACTTTCGGTGTCAGCGTTGACTTCGTGACAAATAATAGGGCGGTATTTAACATCAAAGGGAACGACTACCGTTTAATTGCAGAAATTAATTATGGTAAACGAGCCGTTTTCATCCGTTTTTTAGGAACACACTCTGATTACGAAAAAGTTGATGCTGGTACAGTAAAACTCTATTAGCCAGGAGTAACCTAGGATGGACATTAGACCAATACACACCCCAAAAGATTATGAGATGGCCTGTGAGAGGATTGAACAGATTTTTCACGCTGAACCTGGCTCCAAAGAAGATGATGAACTCGAGGTCCTTATTACATTAGTTGACGCATATGAAGAGCGCCACTTTCCCCTTGGGATGCCTCATCCCGTCGAGGCCATAAAGATTCAAATGCAAAATTTGGGGGTGTCTCGTAAACATTTAATGGACCATCTCAAAAAAAGTAGTGGGAGGATCTCCGACATTCTTAATTGCAGGAGAGGCTTGACACTAGCTGACATTCGCATGTTAAGCGAAATGTTGCATATACCGCTTGAGGTGTTGTCGCAGGATTACCGACTCGAAAAATCCCGGCCCAATCAATCCAGTGACACGTTCAACGCTACGGTGAGTTGTTGAACGAAATGAATTCGCCAAACCTTCCTGATGTTGAGTAAAGTCTATTGTTCTTGACAATCTCGCCGTATAATATTAACCAACAATGAGCGCAAAACCCTTGACAAGCAGGCGGCTTGACAGGGGGACATGTGAAGAAATTAAATAAATTATGTAGATTTAGCAGACTTGGTTTCGACTGGAAGTTGCAATACTTTCCCGAGTTGGCCTGAAGCCCGGACCCAAATCGCATGGAGCCACTAAGGAGCAACGGAACCTGTGACAATGTCTTAGTTCTGAGGAAGCGCACTGCAGGCAATCTTGAGAGAGTCTGACGAGTTAGTCGACAGCATCGAAAGGGGGCGTCGTTTGGACGCTGTTATGTTGCGGGCCACCTGTTCAGTTTCATGGTTTGACCCGTGCAACAGCAACTTGTCTACAGCGTTGAACCGTATTCTATAGAGCTACGCAGGATCCTCACTTCTCACATCCAGGGCGATACCCGTATTGAATCAACTTGTCCAACAGTCACGCCATGCGCCTGGGCTGGTTTTATTATAAGTCTGACATTACAATTTGTCCTATCAAGTCTTACCAAGGATGTCCCGGATCATCTTTAGCATTTCGGTCATGTCATACGGTTTGTGCACGGCCACCCTAGCTCCAGTGTCAATCGCCAGGCTAATTTGTTTATTGTTGGTAGTTACGCCAGTGGCTATTATCACCTTGGCTTTCGGGTCGATTCTTAGAATTTCCTCAAGGCATTCCTGTCCGTCCATCACCGGCATCAGTAGATCCAGAATAACTAATGATATGTTACCACCCTCTCGTTTAAACAAATCTACGGCTTGCTTGCCATTACAAGCGGTAAGCACACCGTACCCCGCTGATTTAAGCATCCTTGAGCTTACAATTCTGACTGGCTCTTCATCATCAACAAACAGTATGGTTTCCATTCCACTTTTCGGCGACACTGGCGTTTTATCGATCGAAACTTTTTCGTCAGGCGGGATTGCAGGAAGATATATCTTGAATGTGGTTCCATGTCCTGGTTCGCTTTCACAGTCAATTGAACCATTGTGCCGCTTAACAATGCCATATACTGTCGCAAGACCTAAACCCGTCCCCTTTCCTTCTGCCTTGGTAGTAAAGAATGGCTCAAAAATGTGGCTAAGAGTTTCCTTGTCCATACCAGTCCCGGTATCTGAAAAAGTCAGGAGAACATAGGGTCCTGGCTTAACCCCAACATGAGTATTGCAATATGTCTCGTCCAAAATTGTGTTTTTGGCCCCAATTGTAATTTTGCCCTTATCACTCATTGCGTCCCTGGCGTTAACCGCAAGGTTCATAAGGACCTGTTCCATTTGGCCAGGGTCCGCTTTTATTAAAGCCAGGGCCGGGTCAAACATGAGTTCGATCCTGATCATTTTATGAATTGTTCTGGACAATATATTCTTGAACTGTCTGATTTGAACTTCCAGGTTAATGGGCTTAGTTTGTATATCGTCCTTTCTGCTGAATGTCATTAAACCCTGGATAAGCTCCGCTCCTCGTTTTCCAGCCTCATATATTTGTTCGAGATCAGCATAGTCGCTCTCATTGAGTTGTTTACGTTGGAGCAAAATCTCGGAGTATCCGACGATTACCTGAAGCAGGTTGTTGAAATCATGGTAAATTCCACCAGCAAGGGTCCCTATGGCCTCCATTTTTTGCGCTTGAATCAATTGCGCTTGAAGCGCTTCATTTTCCTTCTGTGCTCGCCTCCGGTCTGTGACATTTTCGAAAACAGCTATGAAATGGTCTTTTGCGGGACTAAATACCGAAATATCAAGAAAGATTCCCAATGGCTTAAAATCAATTTCGAATTTCTCGGATTGGCCTGTCAATGCGACTCTTCCGTAAATCTCAAACAACTCAGGGTGCGCCTCTTTGATACCAGGAATTGCCTCGGTAACTTTTACTCCTACCAAATTATTCAGCCCACTCAATCGCTCGAACGCTCTATTCACATCAAGATATATCCAGTCACATGGCCGACAGTCCTCATCATAAAGGATCTTACAATAGGCGAACCCCTCCAACATATTTTGGCATAACATACGATAACAACTTTGACTTTCTTGAAGTTCCTGGTTTCGGATTTCCAGCGCGATGTTTTGGATGTGGAATTCGTGCACGAACTGTTGGAGTTCTTCGGCGGATAGTGTGGATATATCGGGAGAAGTTAACGATTTTCCGTGTATATCGGTTGCAACGCGCGACCAAATCACGGCAAACTCATTGGCAATCTGTTCTGGGTCTTGTCTTGTCTTGTCTTGTCTTGTCTTGTCTTGTCTTGCACAAAGTGTTCCCTCGTGCCATGTTCAAGTGGACAAAAGACGTAATATGTTATTCTATCAAATGTTACCGGAATATGGAACAACAAAATATAAAAAAGACTTTACAGATGTTGAATTTTTCGCTTTTGGATAGAATGACCAAAATACAAGACAAGAAATATAAAGGGTGGAATTTGGGACCTTACTCCTCGTCTCAACATCACCAGCGACTTTGATCGGTTGAGGCATCGTGTTTTGTTCATTCGTAATATTCATTTAGAAATCCGAAATTTTATCAGGTATAACAATGGGTAGGCTTTACTTATTCAATTGCCGGAAAATAGACATTGAATGTAGTTCCCACAGATAGTTGGCTATCACAAATAATTTTCCCGCCGTGTTGTTCCACGATACCATAAACGACAGAGAGCCCTAATCCTGTTCCTTTGCCCACTTCTTTTGTGGTAAAGAATGGCTCAAAAATGTGCTTGGCAGTCTCCTCGTCCATTCCAGTTCCTGTGTCGGTCACTGAAAGCAGCACGTAACGGCCTCGTTTTAACCCCAGATGGGCGATGCAGAATTCCTCTTCCAATACAATGTTTTGTGTTTCTATAGTAAGTTTGCCCCCATTCGGCATAGCGTCACGGGCGTTTATCGCCAGGTTCATCAGAATCTGTTCCATTTGCCCGAGATCCCCGTTTATCGCCCACAGGTCATCGTCCATCAAAAGTTCCATTTCTATGAGCTGGGGCATGCTTCTGTCTAGAAGAGGATGAACTTGTTCCACGATGTTATTGATATTGACTGGTTCGAGTTTGACAGGTGATTTTCTGCCAAACACAAGCATTCTTTTAACCAGGTCAGCCCCACTCTTAGCCGCTCGCTGAGTTTCCTCCAGGTTTGTCTTTAACTTATCCGGCAAGTCTTTGGTGGAGAGGGTCAATTCTAGATATCCCATGATAACCTGGAGCAAATTGTTGAAGTCGTGGGCAAAACCCCCTGCGAGGGTCCCTATGGCCTCCATCTTCTGAGCCTGGAACAGTTGCGCTTGAAGCTCACGCCGTTTCGTTGCGTCATGTTTGACCGCCACAAAGTTCGTTATCTTGCCGACCGCGTTTAGCACAGGAGAGATCGTCGCTTCTTCAAAATATCTGGTTCCGTCCTTCCTCCTGTTGACAAATCTCCCGGACCAGGTCTCACCTGCCGTAATAGTGTCCCAGATTTCCTTGTAAAAGGATTGGTCGTGGACACCGCTCTTCAATATTTTCGGGTTTTGGCCAATCAGCTCCTGAATGTTGTACCCTGTAATTTTCTCAACGGCTGGATTCGCATATATTATTGTTCCGGAGACGTCAGTTATAACAATACAGTCTGCGGACTGTTCTACTGCAGTTATAAGTTTTTTCTGCTGCTCCGTGGCCGCATTACTTTCTATTATTCGCCAGGCCGCCTCCATAAGCAGCGAAAGCTGCATAATATCCGTGTCGTTATAATCTGATTCCTTGTTTGCCACACCGACTACAGCTACTATTTTGTCTGCATAAAAAATCGGAGTAGCCACATACCTTACAAGTTCAACGTGTCCATCCGGCTGCCCTTTTTTAAAAGAATTTGGGGCCTTGAAATCATTCACCACAACGGACTTCCGCTGCCGTACGGCTTCAGCCCATAATCCGGTTTCGTCGAGTTTACGGACAGGCTTATGATCAGTAACCTTGCATTCTTTCGCAACTTCTTTCGAGTACGTAATCAAGTTAAAAACCTGTGTCGTTTCGTCGTACTGTCTCAAATGCCCAATTTTACTACCAGTGAGTTTGATTGCCTGTTCCAGCGTAAAACTCAACAGGTCCTGTTCGTCTTCAAACTTATACTGGGAAATCTCATACAGACTTTGCAGTCGAGATTCATTAAGCAGGGTGATCTCCTTCAGGGTATTAGACGCTTCGTACCTTTGCCGATAAAAGCTCGCGTTCTGCCTGTTCCACAACCACCCCACAAAAGCTCCAGCCCCCCCAATCAGGCTACCTACGATGACGATCATCAACCAAAATTGTTGTCTCAACGGGGCGTAGACTTCTGATTTGTCTATGCAAGACTCCAGATACCAGGGCGTTCCCGTTATTTGACAAACATCTGCGATAACCCTTTCTCCATTATAGCCCATGCCCTGCACAATCCCCTCCTGGCCAAGAACCGCCTTAACAGCCGGGGATTCAAGGCTTGTTATGGGGATCCGTCGCTCAAGAGGCGCATTCTTCCGGAATTTCAGATCGTTCAGATAAACGACTTCATGACTATCCCGGCGCACAATTATTGTCTCAGCGGACTTGCTTTCAGTAGGCCAGTATTTTATGAAGGGAAAAATGAATTGCTGGGGATCAATCAAAAAAACTAGCGTAGCGATAAAACGCCTGCTGTCATCAGGATCGACAATTGGGACTAGACAGGCCAGATATATGGAATTGTCATTAATGTTTCGGTAAAAATCCGTTGATTCGACTTCACCGGTTTTCATGACCTGGAGCGCTCGTCTTTTCAGGAAATCAGAGATCTGAGGTAGGTCTACGGACACGGATAAATGATCAACTCCTTTGTTATCTATTAACAGGATATCTTTATATCGATGTTGCGTTTGAACTGTTTCCAGCCATACCCTAACCTCTTTAATCGACTCAAGGTCACCCGGTTTTTTGAAATAGCGCTGTACAGCCTCAGAGAACGTGACATTCCTGTAAAAAATCAGGGCATCCCCCAGACGTTCCTGCCACCATTGCTCGATCACTCTTGCTTTCACATTTGTAATAGAGGAGAGCTGATTTTCTATTCCGATTTGATAGTGTTTCGCTTGATTATTGTAGAAGACATACCCGGCGGCCGATACACCTAATGTCAGAATGGCGAAAATGAGAATAATCGCAAGTAATGATCTTCGTCGTGTCTCACGGTAAGTTTCCACTTATGGAACCCTATATAAGCGGGATAGGGAACGGGCGCGTTTTTTCCATTTAGGAAATTATTCCAATATATCGAAAGATTAATATATTTCAAGGTCAATGTCACAGTTTTTTGCTGGGCGATTTAAACGCCGGAAAAGTAGTATGTGATAATTAGATTTTTGCCTTGCTGCTACAAACGTCTTTTTCCGTTTTACATATCTGGTGAATAGTCCAGGATATTAAGCGCTTGCTGATTCTCCAATTGGCGCCGCAACAGGCTGTGATTTTGAAAAAGCCGGATTGTTTGCCCACCAATCGATGCCAATTTCCTTGGCTTTGTCGACAGAGCAGATCACCAGCCTGATTTGAATTGTCAAGAGTTCCACGTCCACAAGTTTTATTTTTATATCACCCGCTATTACAATACCCTTATCAAGCACCCGCTCAAGAAGGTCCGCCAGGTTTGTGCTTTCCACCGAATGACGTGTGTGTTGTTGTATTGACATTTCGAGGTCCTCCTTACAGCAATTTGCCGAGCGGACCGAGGTCGAGATTCAGGTCCTTTTCCTCAAGACCAAACTCCTTGCGAAGTCTTTCGATCTCTTCAGCTTGTCTCATGAGAGTTACGCCTATGTTTTCAATCTCCATATCACTCAATGATCCGGCTTCAATTCTTCTTATGGCCTGACGTTCAAGCAGCTCGTGCAAAAGTCTTACCAGCGTTAATACAAGTTGACCTAGACCGTTCTTGACATTGTCCTGCTCGAGATTGATTTTTCCGGCGCTGTCTTCGGATTTGGCCTTTAGTTCTGAGGCAATGCTCATGATATTGGCAAAGTCTCCAATAGAGTCCGATTCGACGGCCGCTTGGCAAACATCCACCTGAGGCGCCAGTTTAAAGGTTTCGCCTGGTTCATCAGCTTTGACGTTTACACAGAATGACGCAGCCATAATTAAAATCCCTATTTAGAGTTTTAGGATAGTCAAATCAGGTCGAAAATTGGTCGCCGATGTGTTGACAAGCATGTTTAGTCTCCGGAACATCCTGCAGATACGATTGCTCCAACATTGCCGAGTTCGAATTATTTCTCGTTTCGATAGAGCTGAGAACAATCTGTAATCCTAGATATATGAGATCCACATTGGCTACAGATATTGTCAGCTCTCCTATGATCACCGCTCCCTTGTTGAGAATACGGTCAAGGGTCTCACAGAGGGTAACGTGGTGAAGGTCATCATTGATTAAATCATCGTGCATGATGAATATCTCTCGTAAAGGCGCCTGGATGACATGTCAGTGAGTTATTCGCTTTCATGTGTCGTTTCAATAGTCTGTTCTTCATCGTATTCCTGCTCATCATCCAGGTCGGAATCATCCCCTTCGATGCTATCAAGCCGGTCCAAAAGTTCAGCTTCCCTCGTGTCAAATTCCTCTTCTGAAATAGAACCTGATTCCAGGCTCCTATATAGTTTTTGTAATTCCAGAGTAATATTTTCCGCCTCATTTAAGCGTTCCTGCTCAGCGGCTTCATAGATTTCCTGAAAAATCCACAGTACACCACTTACTGGAGCCATCAGAAGGTCGTCAACGAGGAACATTTTCGTCTCCGTCAAAGCAGACTAGATTGGCTCTTACTTGATTTCCAGATCTACAAAATTGTGTGGGGCCCAAGGCCCGTTGTAATCAAACGCAAAATTGTCGTCGAAAAGGCTAGCGGCTTTAAAAACACCGTCTTCAAATTTCTCTACGGCCCCTCTGTTAATAAGGCAAGCCAGGTTCATGACTTCGCGCTCGTCCCTGCATTTGTTTTTTTTGATTTCCGAGCAGCATACCGCAAGGCTTTTTGAAACCGTTTCAAAGTGTTGGTCTCTGGCAGAATCGAGAATATTCTGGAAAAGACGCCCCAGTTCGATCTTATCGTCCTGACTGGGTTCTCTGTTGGGTCTTATCAGTTCGTCCCGCGCTATACGTAGTTCGTCATACGTTGTAACCAGATATTCAAAGATATTGGGAACATCCAGGTTCACCCTCAATCCCATTTCGATTTTTCCCGAAATTCGTTTCAGCGCCTTCGATATGGAAGAGTTGTTTTTCGCAAGGAAATCCTTAACCGCCGATCCATTACTGGAAATGTTTCCGAAGGACATCGGCAGAAGGTCACCTTCTTCCACAAGCGTCTTTAACACAGCCTGGTGAGCCGCGAAGTTTCTTCGTTCGGGACGTATTTTTCCGTTAGGAGCGTCACTAACAACCGCAGCGGCTTCACCGACGCATATTGTGTAAACTTTGGCCCCGTTAATACCTATTGAGCCAAAGGACCGTTCTTGTGCGCCTGGTATTATGGCGTACATGTAACGGCCGTTTCTGGCGGGGATATTTGTGACTTTTTTTATCATTCCGAGGCTCCTGTCCCGCGATTTTATTAATGACTAAGCCTGCTTTTCCTTTGGCGCCTTTGCTACATTATGTTGAGGCGCCTGTTGGTGGGGCATTCCCATGGAAGGTAGACGAATACTTTTGAGCTTACCTTCTTCGGTTTTTATTTGTAACAGCCCACCACAGACATAACACTTCACCGGTCCTTCAAAGTCATCATAAGCGTCATCAAGGAAAATACTGTGGCCACAGGATACACAGTTGATCTTCATTTTAGCGTTACCTCCATTTGTTTGGAATTTAGCTTCCCAGGACACGCTTGGTCATCCCGCATTTAGTTCCAGCCTGGAACCAGATTTTCCAGTCTTTTTTGGCCAGACGCTTTGCCTGTCCCATCTTCATCCGTCCCCAATCGAGGGCGCTAACTGGCGCCCCTACGGCGTGTCGTAAAGATCGGTAGCTCTTTATTTCGGAACTCGTTTTGATTCCATTCACTGTCTTAATTTTGATCATGATTTAATAACCCCCATTTTGCACAACTGTAAACGCAATCAGTACCTTATTTTAAAACCGTCCTTATCTTTGGCCCCCCCAGTGTTCGCCGATCTAAAAGACGACCTGTTGGGAACGCTGCCGTTTCGTTGACGGGCTCCATCATTCCTGGAAATTAACGCCTGCTTGGCGTCCTCATGTTTTTCAAGCTTCTTGAGTATTATGTTTCTCTCAGCGTCAATATCATGGATCCTGGAATCTATGTTTCTCATTCTAGCAATTGCGCTGTTCCTTTCCTTCTCGCGACGAGCCTTCTCCATCTCCAGGCAGCTTATTTTCATGTAAGCAAGGTAAGGAACACTCCCAGCGTCAACTCGCCCAGAGTAGGTACGAATGTCTCTAACACCTCGAATATCTCCTGATCGACGTAGGCCCATTTTTCTCACTCCAATCCTATACGCTTTCCATAACCGGTCTAATCGCAGCTTTTCTTCCTGACTTGTTTTGTTTACAGACCTTCCTGATAACTTCCTTGATTTTTTCCGGCATAAGAGATTGCCCGGAACGGGTGACCTTAGCTGTTTCGGTGTTTAGGACATCCTGGCAAACCCAGAGGAAAATGGGGTCATTCTCATATGCATGAGCGCCCAGGTGCGATATGACTTTTCCAATAGCGATGCAGGCTCTTATTGTCGGCCTATGGTTGTTTACACCTACCATCCGAAGCTCTCTAACAATGTCAACAATCGTTTCAGCTTCTGACCGGGAAATGCCCGATTTCGAGATAGTTATCTGAATTTCAGTTTCGCGATCATAATGATCCACATTTATTGTGATCAGTCGATCCAGGAGAGCGTCCTGAGTTTTGTGCACACCTGCGTATTCTTCGGGGTTGGATGTAAAAATGGCCCTGAAAGCCGGGTGAACTTCTAGATAACCTTCTCCTGTACGGCGCATGCTGGGGAGATTTAAGATTTTTTCCTCAAGAATGCTCAACAGCACATTGTTAGCTTCAGGTCTAGACCGCGTGAACTCATCATAAATCAGCGTAAATCCATCCCTGCAAGCGGTTGTCAACCTGTTGTCAACCCACAGGCTCCGCATTTCTTCTTCGGTTCGCACCACAGAATGTATATAGTTATCTATTAATTTTGATTTACGATAACCAGAGTCGCGGCCAACCAGGTCCGAACTGCCGAATTCATCATCCCCGTGAATCAAAATCACAGGCCTCTCGAGTTCGGCAGCGAGATGAAACGCCAGCGTCGTCTTGCCAGTGCCGGCGGCCCCTGCGAAATGGACTGAATAGCCCACATTCAGATAGGCCATGGCCCTTTCTGTTAATGATCGCACATGTGACGTATAAACAAATTCTTCACTAGCTTCGGGGACAACATTGTCATCATCGTTAGTGATGATTTCAGATTGAAGAGCTTCTATATTTTCCATGCCGCCCATGACTTTTGCTCCCTTTTTGCCACCTAAATTTTTCTACAAAGCTATCCAAACTTAACGGAAATTTACTGTAAAAATAGATGGGCCCATCTGAATTCGGATTAGCTTTCTGTAATAAATCCTTTGCCATGGCATTTGATGCAAGCAAGAGATGGGATAGATGACGAGTCTCCCGAACCATGGCATTCCGGACATCTAACAATCGGTCTTGATGGTAGTGGAATATAACCTTTGCCCATACAGGTAGTGCAGGTCAGTGTCTTGACAGCGCCGGTTCCGGCGCAATGAGGACAGACTTTGTATGGACTAGGAACATCAACGACCCTTCTTCCGCTACAAACGCAGCATGTGGATAGCCACGATAGAACGCCAAAAGGGTCTTTCCCGGTACCTCTACAGAATGAACAAGTGATTTCACTCATGACAATTCTTGTTGGCCCAGCTTCGGCCTCTGAATCTTATTGAATTTCATTGTCAGTTGGCCTCGGCTGGGGCCTTGGTTTCATTTTTTGTCTTTTTTCTTTTCACTCGACGATTCATGTTGCTGTCTTGATTTTTCGGCCTCCGCTCTTGCCCTTGAATCCTCCAAAGCCTTAGCTCGCTGTTCAGCTTCCATCCGAGTCTTTCTTTCCTGTTCAGCCCTGGCTCGTTGTTCAGCCGCCAACTTCACTTTTCGGCCCTGGGGAGACAAAGTCGCCCATGCGGCCCGTGCGCCTACTAAATCGTCAACGTTAACTTTTCTCATCGCGTTGACATTGTTTTCCAGTTGGTTTACGAATTTTTTCCTGTCCGCCTTCGTTGCTTTTGCCATTTTTACGTGCTCGACCTTGAACCCGTCCATCATTACCTTGGTCTCTTTGTTCTTGGCATTGACGAACCTGATCACGTCAGCTACAAAAATAGCGTTCTCTCGTTTCGTGGTGCCCCCCATCTCTTTCCGGTTTTTGTGATATCCCGTCAGGAGACCGGACACGTGGTTGGCTACATCTGAAACGAACGCAGCGTTGGCCTTTTTGGTCTGGGTCGCCATTTCAGCATGGCTTTTGTCAAAGGCATTCAGGAGACCACTAACTTCAGCATCCAGAGCTGATACGAACTTCACTCGATCGGCCTTGGTCCGACCTGCCATCGTCTTATGGTCCTGTCGGAAACCGCCTCGCATCACGGAAACCTCGGCTTTCATTTCCTTGGTTTCCTTGTCGAGTTGAGATTCGAAAACCTTGCGAGAGTCTCGCAAGGCCTCAATCTCGCCGCACAGTCTGGCAATGTCTTCAGTCAGAGCGCCCATTACTCCTCCTTTGTCTAGTTAACCCGACAGATTGGCCAGCCCCGTAAAATCGTAGAAGTTGATCAGTTGTGTCGGGTTTCGCTGGACCCAAAGCTTTGGGAGGTATGTAATGTCAGTTCCCCCAAAGCTATTGGGAATCCAGAGGCAGAATGCCTAATTACGCAGGAGCGGCGGCGCTGGCGGTGAGACCAATAGCTTCAGCGTATTTCAGATAGGTCTCGACCGATGCGATGACCACCCTCGCCTCGACTGAGAGCAGCTCGATACCAACCAATGAGACCTTCACCCAAGCGTCGATCACAATACCTTTGTCCAGGATCCTGTCCACAACCTCTGCGAGGCTGGAAGAATCGGTCGATTTAGCTATCTTGGCCATTTTCTCCCTCCATGTGTTTTAGTTTTGCCTAAACGGCTTTTGATGATTTGGCATGCCGACCTTAGTTAATGCCAGATCTGTGCCACAATGAAAAAAGTTTTGGTATCATGCGGACGAACCGTGAACAGGAGGCGTATTCAGGGGATAGAATAGATTCCTACTCACCTTCGAGACGAAGAAGCGGAAGATCAAGACCGTGCATCCCCCATATGATCACGAATGTGGAATTGCAGTTCCAGCAGCGAAATACCTCTGAAATAAAGCAGCCAACTCACCATAAGTATCTATGGAGTCAAGGGGAGATATGTGGAGGCAACTCTATGGAATCGTTTCCATATTATTATGAATAAGACCAGAATTGAACTTATTCGTTTTGGCGACCCAGCGCTGAACGCGCAGTCTTTAATGCTTCTATAATGGTCGAGTTTGAAAAGGGTTTGGGAATAAAGTGGACAATGAGGCCTGTTCTAAGAGCGTCCTGGATCTTATCATCATGTTCATAGTAATAGCCTGAAATCATGATTAGTTGTGTCGAAGGATGTGATAATTTGATCAGGCGAGCTATTTCTAGGCCTTCCATATCCGGTAACTTCGCGTCGAGAAAAGCTATTTCTAATTCGGTCTTAGGAGCTAGAGCTAAAGCTTCTGCGCCTGTTGAAGCCTTGATAACATCGAAGTTTTGACTCCTGAGGACACTCTCCAGGACCCATAGCATGTCAGGTTCGTCGTCTATTACTAAAATCGTGGGGAACGGCGCCATTTATGTCAAACTCTATCTCAGAATATGGGTAGGCTAACACAAAATGTTGACCCAGCCCCTTCTTCACTCTCGACTTCTATCTTACCAAGGTGCTGCTTCACTATGATTGAATGGCAAATGGAAAGCCCCAAGCCCGTGCCTTTGCCCACTAAAGCGGAGGTATAAAACGGGTCAAAGATCCTTTCCAGGTCCTGTTTTGCGATACCTACTCCGGTATCCGATATTTTTACGCAAGCTTCAGTTTCGGTTTTTTCGACATGAATGCTGAGTTCTCCTCCCTCGGTCATTGCGTTCAAACCGTTTAAAAACAGATTCACAAAAACCTGCTGCAAGAGGTTGGCGTGCCCTAATACCCAGGCTTCACGGGCGCGATTTTTAACCGAGACCTGGACTTTTTGTATCTTGGCTTGATTGACAACAAGCTTTATAGCATCATTGAGAACCGACACAACGTCTAACTGCTCCATGTCGCTGGATGAAGAAGGCCTGGCAAATTTAAGGAGGTCTTGGATGATCGTTGACGCCTTCTCGATCCCAGACAGGATCTTATGAACACAAACGTTACTAAATTCTGGGTCAATAGAATCTTCAAGCAGAAACTGCGCTGAAGAATAACTCACGGCCAGAGGATTTCTAATTTCGTGGGCTATTCCACCTGCCATAACTCCTAACGCGGCCAGTTTTTGAGACTTCAGCAACTCCATTTCCAATTCTTTTCGTTCCCGTAAATCACGCCCTATCGCTACAATCCCGACCGTCTTGTTGTTCTCATCTTTCATACCTGAAAAGATCCAACCAATCGGCAAACATTGATTGTTTTTGGTATTCAGATCCCACTCACCAACCTGAGATTCCCCCTGCCCAGCCACTTTTTTCAGGATCCTGCGTATTTCCAGTTGAAGTTCCGGTTGGAAAAGATCAAAAAATGACGCCCCGCATATTTCATGAGACCGAAACCCTGTTAACCTCTCGGCTGCGGTGTTCCATGTCAGCACGACACCATCCGAATCAGTCGATAAAATTATGTCCCATGCGCTTTCAACTATACCTGCCAAATGCCTCTGGGTTTTAACAACCTCCTCACCCAATCTTATCTGTTCAGTCACATCGTCCATTAACAGCATTACGTTTTCAACTTGCTCCTGCCATAAAAAAGGCAGAATGCTGTAGTAATATACTCGTAGCGGCACGCCAGGAGCCCTGTAAGTCATTCGGCCACCACGAGTAGTCATTTTGTGATCGAATACCTGCCTAACTCGGGCAGTAATGTCCATGTATTCAATGAGGGGTTCCGGCAGGAGGTCTTGTAGTCTGGCGCCAATTGCATGTTCACGCAATTTGCGGTTCTTTTCCAAAAAATTCCTGTTTGCAGCGACAATTCTCATTTGACTATCTATCAACAGGACTGATGAAGGAATAGCTTCCAGTAGCATCTCAAAAAGCTTCGCATGCCTGCTAAAACTCTCCCGTCGCGTGTCTCCCGTCACCTCAGGTTCCATCTTCCACACCTCTTTTCCCAATGCTGGTTGAAGTAGACTGAGAATTTAAAATACGGTTGTTGGTTCAAACGACGAAATTATAGGGTGGCCACGGACCACTAAGTAGCATTTTGCCGGGCGTCACGCCCCTGAGTTCCTGAAATTTATATCTGAATCTTTGAAGCAGGTCCTTCTTGACGAGAAAATAGATCGAAATCATCATTAGATCTCTACGATTCTGGATTTCCGGCAATCTGGCGGCTTCACTTTTCAGGTCTACAAAGAGTCCTTTAAATTGATTAACACATAATTCGGAAAATTCTTTTTTTTGGTCTTCAATCCATGAGGCCGTGGAGTAAAATGCCTTTCTATTCGCCAAATATGATGTCCCTGGATTTGAATCTTTAAATGGTCGTTTAAATAAACAATTCTTTTGCGGAGTATTGTCTTTTGCGGGTTTAGCGCTTACCAGCCTTATTCCTATTTCTATGACTCCATCCAGTTTTAAAAGTAACTGCTTATAATCATGATTTTTTGTTTCAAGCATAGCCAAGACTTCTTCTTTGTTATTCAAAAGAGTTCTAAATCTGAAAGGGATTATTGCCAGTCGTTCGAACAGGGTTTCTATTACATTGTGATAGGTTATCATGGAAGTCACATCGAAAGATGTCTCTGAGTTGTCAAAGTTAGAAACCGCGGCGCATAGGTCCGAGCCATTCAAGAAAATGATCCTCTGGGAGCCAACGCCGACAATTGATTCATCTTCCTGAAACTTTTTCGGGTCCATAACGCAGTAAAGAAGCTGCTTCATCAATTATACTCCCATATCAAACCGGGAACAAACGAATATGGGGGCCATGGTCCAGAAATTCTCAAAGAAATTCCATCTTCTGAAAAATTGGAATTTAAATCGTTTACCATTGACAGAAATTCGTCAGATCGAGCCTTTTCAACCAGGAATGCCCAGTTCGCGACTATCTGGCGACCTTCCTCAGACGAATCATCTATGACGACTTTACGTTTCCTCGAGCTATGAGAAATATTTGACAGGATGGTGGAGATCTTAACCATGAGGTTTCTAAGTGCCTCTGTGCTTTTTTTCTCAATTTCCGAGTGCAGTTGTTTTTCCTTGAAATAGCGCGCTCCACTACTGAGGGTCGTTAGTTGCGCCAACCGTCCGGCAAATTGTGTTTCCATAAGTCTCCTTTTTGCCCGGAGACTTTCCCAATAAACTTTGACGCCCAATTCATTCTTATCCGATGCCATCGATAAGAATTCCAAGATTTCCAATTGATTGTCGCAGACGAATTTTTCGAGATTGTCCCGACTAGAAAAGAGCACGCCAAACTGAGCAGGCAGGATTGGGCTCAATTCAGATATCTTTTCAATAGCTCTTTGATGATTTACGGCGCGGGGAGCTACCCATTCTATGTCCTGCAAACGAAGTTCAGCTTCTTCGCCGACAAATTCAGACAACGGCACATGTGACACAATAGCGTTGATGTCTGAGAATTCCTCCTGAATCACTTTGTGATCAGGTTCTAGTCCATGAATTTCGAGATCTCCAGGCAAGTTCCCTTTCGGAACAAAACCAAACACATATAGCGCCAGATTCATTAGGATTACCATTTTCAGGGAGAAATCAGGAATAGACAGGTTCGGCTATTCAGCCAAAACCTGCCTATTGCGTTTCTTGTACCGATTCGCGTTTCAACTAGTGAATCTACACGCAGCTCATGGGACCGGGGTCTCCTTCACTTCTAGCGACGCGAAGTCATCGAATCTTCGTTCAGGAAACCCCGATCCTGTGTCGTTTTTAGTTAAGCGAAAAGGTATAAAACCATATGATTCAGTTTACTAAGCGGCGGCTTCGTCAATAGCTTCATTAAGGTCCTCTTCCGTCAATTCGACCTTGACAGGCCTTTCAGGATTTTGTCTCATTTTCTGAACAGCCCGTCTTACAGCCTTTAAAGCCGCCTGGTTGCACACTCCAGCGATGTCTGCGCCAGCAAATCCTTCGGTTTTTGAAGCCAGAATCTTAATATCGACTTTCTTTACAAGAGGTTTATTTTTAAGATGAACAGCGAAAATTTCTTCGCGATCTTTCTGGTCAGGCACCAGGATTTCGAAATGTTCATCAAATCGGCCAGTCCTAAGGACCGCTGGATCGATCATGTCAGCTCGGTTTGTCGCTGCCAGAATCAAAACCCCTTTAAGCTCTTCTATGCCATCCATTTCCGCCAGAAACTGGCTTAAAACCCTTTCGGAAACATGGGAGTCAGAAGCTGTGCCACCGCGCGCCGGTACCAACGCGTCAATTTCGTCAAAGAAAATGATGCACGGTGAGGCTTGCCTGGCCTTCTTAAAAACTTCCCGAACCCCCTTTTCCGATTCTCCAACATATTTGGAAATCAGGGCCGGCCCTTTTACCGATATAAAGTTCACCCGGCTCTCGTTGGCTATGGCCTTGGCTATAAGAGTTTTTCCGCAACCCGGTGGGCCTGACAGCAAGATCCCTTTGGGAGGTTTTACTCCAGCCTGAGTAAAAATTTCCGGATACTTTAACGGCCACTCCACGGCTTCAATAAGCCTTTCCTTGAGAACTGAATGACCGCCGACATGTTCCCATTTTACATCAGGGACTTCAACGAACACCTCTCGAATTGCAGATGGCTCGACTTCTTTTAACGCTGTCATGAAGTCGTCCATGAGGACTTCCAGCCTTGCAAGTCTCTCGTAGGGAATTCCCGCCATACCAAAATCAATGTCCGGCATCAGGCGCCGCAGGCATATCATTGCGGCTTCCCTGCATAAGGCTTCCAGGTCCGCCCCTACGAACCCATGGGTGATTTCTGCCAGATGAGACATGTCAACATCGCCAGCTAACGGCATGCCTCTACTATGAATTTCTAGGATCTCCTGCCTGCCGTACTTATCCGGGATAGGGATCGCGATTTCCCTGTCGAACCTACCCGGTCGGCGCAATGCGGGATCAAGGGCGTTAGGTATGTTGGTGGCCGCAATTACGATAAGATTTTGCCGCTTATTCAAACCATCCATCAACGCCAACAATTGTGCGACAACCCGTTTTTCTACATCTCCTACTACCTTTTCCCGCTGTGGGGCTATTGCGTCAATTTCATCAAGAAATACTATGCTGGGGCCTTGAGCCGCAGCGTCAGCGAATATCTTCCTTAGATGGGCTTCGCTCTCGCCATAAAACTTGTGAATAATTTCAGGGCCACTGACCGTAAAGAACTTCGCGTCAGTTTCGTTGGCTATACTGCGGGCTATCAAAGTCTTGCCGCATCCAGGTGGCCCATGTAATAATACTCCCTTGGGGGCGTCGATGCCAAGTCTTTCGAATACTTCCGGATAACGCAACGGTAGCTCAATCATTTCCCTAATTCGGTGAAGTTGGGGCTTTAGGCCTCCAATGTCTTCATAAGATATTGTACGACCTGCTTTGGCCTCGCCGGATTTTCCCACCAGGAGCTGGGTGGTTGGATTAATTAATACGGGCTCTTTAGGAGAAACACTTTCGACTGTGAAATCAGCGGAACGGCTCCCAAACAGTGTGGCCTTAACCATATCGCCTTCCATTACCGGCAAGCCGTCCAGCAAACTCCCGATGTACTCCAGGTCTCGCTCTGAAGGCTTCACGTTCACAGGGGACAGGACTACTCTGTCTGCAGCTTTGGCGGTAATCTTCTGGACTGAAACATTTTCATCCAGACCAGCCCTCGCGTTCTGACGTGAAATACCATCAAGCTGGACCCGCGCCTGGCCCCGTAAATCCTTGTAGGCGGGCATGGCTTTGCAAACTGTGCGCCTCTTGCCGACGATCTCCACAATATCGCCGACATTTGCCCCCAGCTTTGCCATGTCTTCAGGATCCATCCGGGCGTAGGCTCGCCCCATATCCTTACCCAATGCTTCCACTACTTTGAGTTTCAGAGGCTCATCCATATTTTTTCCCATTTCAAGCTCCAGCTCTAGCTGAGGAATTTAATTTCCAGCATTCCATTATTGCACGAGATGGTCATCTTGTTTTTGTCACAAGCCCTAGGCAGCAAGATTTCCTTATGGTATTTCTTGTCCCCTTTGGAAGCGGAGATCGTCAACACGTCATCCTTTAGATCAATCTTCACATCTTTAGGGCCAATACCCGGGGTTTCAGCTATAACAAGTATGTGATCATCCTCTTCAAAAACATCTACAAGAGGCTCTCGTACTTCATGAACCACAGTCCGTCCGGAATCTCTATCCTTGGCCACATTTCCAAACGGCTCAACCTTGATCTGGTCTGATCCCTTCTTGTCCAGTCCAAACTTAACATTGAAACCATAGACAGCCTTCATTTCTTTACTTCCCTGGAGATTCGGGAATTCCCCGGAGGCTTTCAGTTCCTTGCCCTTCTCAGCGAGGTCTGCAAGTTTCTGGACAAGGTCGGAGAGGCCGCCAAGTATACCGCCTACGTTGGATCCGATTGCATCATCCTGGGCTGTGTCTCGCGTTTTCTTTGCCATCATTCTTCCTCCGAATACAGCTTTATGCCGTATTGTTTGATTTTAGAGTGGATTGTTTTGTAATCGATTTGCAACAAACGCGCCGCTTTTGCCTTATTACCTCCGGTTTTTCGCAAAACCTTGGCCAAAATTCGACTCTCTACATCCGCCGTGGTTTTCTGCACAATTTCTTTAAGTGACAGCCCATCCCATGCGTCACCTTCGACACTCACACCGGAATCACTTACGGCCGGCGTTACCTCTTCTGAATCCAGAACAAGGCTCTCCGGACTTACCCATTCATCGGATTGCAAAACCGCCCGTCTTATAGCCGCCTTCAACTGCCGGACATTGCCGGGCCATGAATACGACTTTATGAGATCCAAAGCTGAATCGGAAAATCCCAGGACGTTTTTGTTCAATTCTTGGTTCGTAGTCATCCTGAACCTGTCCGCCAAATAGACGACATCTTCCTTCCTGTCCCTAATGGGCTGGATGACAATCGTGAACTCGCTAAGCCTGTAAAATAGGTCCCTACTGAAACGTCCCAAGGCTACTTCCGTGTTCAGGTCCCTATTTGTGGCTATTATAAGGCGAACATCCATGGTGATCGGTTGCCGCCCTCCCACCCGAAAAAAAGTCTTCTCCTGAATGGCTCGCAAAAGTTTTGCCTGGCAGCTCATAGGCATGTTAGAAATTTCATCCAGGAACAGGGTCCCTCCGTGGGCCATCTCAAACTTGCCAGCCCTGTTAGCGATAGCGCCGGTGAAAGCCCCCTTTTCATGACCAAAAACTTCTGATTCAAAAAGCGTTTCAGGAATGGCGCCGCAATCCACTGGGACTATGAGTTTGTCGGATCTTGCGCTGAGCCCATGTATGGCTTGGGCTACCAATTCTTTACCTGAGCCGGTTTCTCCCTGAATCACAACCGAGAAATTTGAACTGGCCACGAGATTCAAATCTGAAATTAGCCGATCGACAATGGCGCTGGGCCCCATAAGCGTTTTGAGTTGCCTGAGCGTCAAATCTGGTTTAACATCGGATTTCTTACCTAACTCGCTCTTCTTGGTTGAACCCTGTCTCTCTGAAATTGCTTTTCTGATCTTTTGCAGAAGGGCGTTGTTGTCCAATGGCTTGGGTAAATAGTCATAAGCGCCCTCCTTGATGGCTTCTACGGCGTCATGAATTCCTGAATATGCCGTGATCATAAGCACGGGCAACGTGGGATTTAACTTCTTGACCCTTTTAAGGACTTCGATCCCGTCCATTCCCGGCATTCGCACATCCAAAAGCACAATGTCCGGTAATCCAAGCCGAACCATTTCAAGCGCCATCTCCCCATCATGAGCGACAAGCGCTGTAAACCCAGCCCTTTTTACGACCCGGAACAAGATGTCGCAGAAATCCTTTTCGTCATCAACGATCAGGACTCTCGCGCCTGTAGGCCCCATTTAAATATTCTCCGCCAGACAGTTTTCCAATGCCACAAACTAATGCCCATTCATCCCCGAGGCACGGCGGCCTCAGGGATTATCACCTCAATGTCAGAACTTAGCAAAGGGACGACGTTGTGGAGCGAACCTATGAACAACACTCCAATTTCTCCCTGTTTCAAGGTCTCGTCAATCCTTCCTGCCATGAACCCGTCTCTCTTTTTCAGAATTTCCTCTCCTCGGGCCTTCAATGTTTCCTGACCTTCTGACTCTTGCGCGCCGTTGAGTGTCATCATGGCAAGATCGTATTCGGCCATAAGGAGTTCCGGGGATTCCGTTCCGACTAAAATAGCGCCATTGTCCACAAGTTTCTTCACTAGCGCATGATTGTGACTTCCTGACGAAGCCAGCTTCTTGACAATCTCCAGCTCTTTTCCACCGTCAGATACGGGCAGCCCGTCCTGATACACTTTCGTTCTGGAATATGGGAGCTTCAAATTGTCGACAGCGCTCTCAAGATCTTTCCAAAAACGCTCTATAAATTCCCTCTTTTTCTTCCATGCCTGCAAACCCTTTTTCTTCAGGTAAGCCTTTTTTATGGATTCGCTCAATGCGCCCATATCCGCTTCCGTATGGACTATGGGAATGTAAAAGAGCTTCCGGTTCGCATGGTCATTTGATTTTGTAGATGACAAATTAAAACCACTCCATTGAAATCATCACAATATGGAATCATCGCTATGGAAAAAATTCCATATATTTCTGTTTGTATCACAAACTTAACTTTCTCCTGTATTATAATAATTCCGATTGAACGGAATCCACTACGGAGTGGTCTCACTATTAAGAAAATAAAGCCCCGGGGGGCAGCGTTAAAAGAGGGGACATGGGAACCCGGAGCTTTTCATTAATTTGTTACGGGAAAAATTTTGTTGGGACTGAGTTAGAAGGAAGCAAGTTCGGCGCCATGCCTTCATGAAGCATGAGATTTCAACGCCTATCGTTTTTTGAGAATCGATGTGAGGCCCATAATGAAAATAACTATACTGGGGAGCGGGACAGCAACCCCATCCCTTCTTAGAAACTCTTCCGGCCTGTTCATTGAAACACCTGATCTCAAAATTATCGTAGATATGGGGGCCGGCACGTTAAGACGCATGTGCGAAGCCGGGATCGACTACCGTGAAATCGATGTCATCGCTCTCACCCATTTTCACCCGGACCACGTTACGGATTTTATTTCGTTTCTCTTCGCTTCCAACTACGCGCATGGTCCTATGAGGACATCTCCTTTCAATGTCATAGGGCCAACTGGCCTGGAACAATTCTACAAAAAACTAATCGAAATATTTGGGCAATGGATAGTTCCCAGCCAAAACAGGTTGATCATGCGCGAAGTATCGGCCACATCTCCTGATAGAGTTAAAATTGAAGGGGTTCGAATTGTATCCTCTCCCGCCGCTCATTCGTTTCCTTCCGTGTCTTATCGGATTGAAACCGGAGAAACGGCATTGACAATCTCAGGCGATACCGACGTTTCGGAAAACCTCGTAAAGTTGGCCCAAGACTCCCATACACTTGTCTGTGAATGTTCCATGCCCGATACCATGAAAGTGAGCGGACACATGACCCCCTCCGAGGCCGGCGCGATAGCTGCTCAAGCTTCTGCCAGCCGGTTGATTCTGACGCATTTTTATCCACCATGTGACTCGGTCGATGTGGTATCCGTCGCACGGACCCAATTTGGCGGGACAATTGTGAAAGCTCAGGACCTGATGACCTTTACGTTGAGTTGATGGACCATGACCGCTGCTGTAAACTCCTGGCCGTGCAGATTGCGATTCCCCCGAGCCTGTTGTAAGATATGAACATGAAGGAAGCTAGGCGCCGCAAACTGACAAGTGGAATTTTTACACTATTCTTCCTGGTACCCCTCATCCTTATTCTCCAAATTCCAATAGGCATTCTAGGCGGAGTATTGGGGGCTTATCTCGTATATTCGCGTCAACTCCCCGAGATCCCCAACATGAACTCTTATCAGCCCAAGACAGTTTCCACCTTTTTCGCTGATGATGGTACCGTTATTGGAGTATTTTTCAAACAAAAACGCTTTGTCGTTGATCTTGATCAAATCCCCAAACATGTAATCAACGCTTTTCTCGCTGCGGAGGACGCTCGTTTTTATGATCACGAAGCGGTTGACTGGCACGGGATAGTCAGAGCAATGGGACGAAACCTTGCCGCTGGCCGTATCACTCAGGGCGGCAGTACAATCACCATGCAGGTTACCAGAAATTTTCTATTGACCAGAGAACGCACGTTTTCCCGAAAATTCAAGGAAATAATCCTGGCTTACCGCCTGGAGAATAATTGGGGAAAAAATAAGATACTGCATGTATATTTGAACGAAATTTATCTGGGCGAAGGCTGTTACGGCGTGGAAGCAGCGGCTAGAGGATACTTCGACAAGCCGGTAGAACATCTAACCGTGGCGGAAGCGGCCCTCATTGCCGGTTTGGTCGCCAGTCCGGCTCGTTTCAATCCATTCAAAAACCGGGACCTGGCCAGGCAACGTCAATTAACCGTCCTCAGCCGTATGCTCAAAGCGGGATTCATCAATGAAACACAATACCAAAAGGCCAAAGAAGAACCCTTAACCTTTAGGAAAGAAGAAGTTAAACCCTTGGACCTGGCGCCTGATTTCACCGAAGTAGTCCGTCGATACATTATAAGGAAATATGGAGAGGAAAAGCTCTACAACGATGGCATTAAGGTTTTCACCACCTGTCGGCTTGATTTTCAGCATCGGGCGATTGAAGCCATGGAAAAGGGGCTCGATGAAATTAAGAAACGTCAAAAAAACCTCGCGATCCTGAAGACGGTTCAACCTTCTGAAATACCCGATCTGATTCAGAAACGAACCACGCCAAATCTATTGGAAGGCAGGATATATCAGGGAATTGTCGTAAAGATCGCACCCGTGCCCAACAACGAAATTGTCCTCGATGTGGCGTTCAGCAAGAAACTCAAGGTACGCGTCAGACTGAACAAATCCGTTGCTGCCATTTACAGGGTTGGACAGGTCCTGGCCCTACGTTTTGAAAGATATGACGGAAATGTTCCTCAATTCACTCCTGACGACAACCCAAAGTTGCAGGGCGCTCTTGTTTGTATAGAAAATAATAACGGAAATGTACGAGCTATAGTGGGCGGATCGTCTTCGGAACATTTCCAGTTCAATCGCGCTATCCAGGGGAAAAGACAGCCGGGAAGCGCTTTCAAGCCTATTGTGTATTCCGTGGCTCTAGAGCAGAAAAGTTACAGCCCCGCCACAATAGTTATAGACGAACCTATAGTTGTTGATGTTGACGGAGCGGAAGATGAATGGGAACCGAGGAATTCCAGCGGCAGTTTCATGGGACCGATGAGTTTCCGCAGGGCGCTGGAACTGTCCCGAAATATTTGCACCATTAAGATATTGATGGATGCGGGGCTTGGTCCCGTCCTGGATATGGCCAACCGCATGGGCATAACATCCCCGCTTGGACGGAACCTATCTCTAAGTTTAGGCACTTCCGAAGTTACGCCTTTTGAACTGGCATCCGCATATACGGTTTTCCCGAATGGCGGCATACATGTAGAACCGATATTTGTGAAACGCGTTGAAGATAGATTTGGAAACGTCCTGGAAGATCACAGCGAGGTGCCAATCCTGGAATCCGATCCTCTTACACCGGTCCCCCGTGATGAATTCCGTGAATTTGTTGATAGAGCTGAAAATAAAACATCACAACTCCATCAGACGCCGACCCGGCCTTTTTTCAAAGCTGAATCAAACTTTCCCCCGCCGCAGCTCCGCCAAGCTTCGGCTGAACAAAATGTCACTGGCATCGAAGAAGATGACCGCCTCACAGAACCTCCTCGAGTCAAGGCAGTAATGTCTCCACAGACAGCCTACATAATGACGTCGCTACTACAGGGCGGGGTTCGTCAGGGCACAGGAGCAAGGATCAGCCAATACCTGAAACGTAAAGATATTGCAGGTAAAACAGGGACGACCAACAACGCGGAAGACGCGTGGTTTATCGGTTTCAACCCGGATTATACAACTGCCGTATGGGTAGGTTTCGACGAAAAGAGACCTCTGGGTCGCAGGGAAGAAGGATCAAGGGCAGCTCTCCCTGTATGGGGTTATTTTATGAAGGAGATACTCAAGAACAAACCGGAACGTGAATTTGTGATACCACCCGAAATAATGTTTAAGGAATTGCTCACGGTCGTCACCGACCCAAAGGAAGGTCCGACCCTGAAGCCTGTAAGGGAACCAATTTACGCTCCATTCAACGGCTACACACTGGTCATATCGCCACTCGATTCATTTGATACCCTTGCGGAATACATAAAGGCCCCTCTACCCTTATATACAGAGAGTGGCGGGATAACAGCCGCTCCTATCACCCCACAGGAACCGCAGCCTGCCGTACAGGCGCCTGGGACCCCGCCGGACTCCGCGCATCCCAGGCAGTAACTCAGGACCTTATAATGAAAATTGCTGTGGCGCTCAGTGGAGGAGTTGACAGCGCCTGCTCGGCGCTTATGCTCAAAATGGTGGGACACGATGTCATCGCCCTTCACATGAAGTTGACTCCAGGACACAATGGCACGTGGCAAAAGGCGCAATCAGTCGCCGATTTTATTGGCGCTCCCATTTACCTGGTAGACCTTATCGAACCGTTCCGGGAATTCGTAATTGATTATTTTGTTTCCGAATACGCTTCCGGACGAACTCCATCTCCATGCCCTCGATGTAATCGAAAAATCAAAATGACGCTCTTGCTCGAACGGGCCCTTGAACTCGGTGCAAGCAGGCTCGCCACAGGTCATTACGCCAGGACTTTTCGCAAATCGGCTGGAGGATTCGGCCTGCTCAAAGGAATGGATCATACTAAGGACCAGTCATATTTCCTGTTTATGCTTAATCAGGCCATACTTTCTAAAATTTGTTTTCCGCTTGGTGAACTAACCAAGAATGAAGTCCGCAATATCGCAAAAATCCACAACCTACCGGTTAGTCTGACCGAAGAATCTCAGGAGTTGTGTTTTACGCCTCACACAATGTACACTGATTTTCTTGTGGAACACGGACTTGAACCCAAAGAAGGTCCGATTGTGGACATCAATGGCCATGTTGTCGGAAAACACAAGGGTATAATGTTTTATACCGTCGGACAGCGCAGAGGTCTTGGGGTTTGCGGTCCTGAGCCTTCGTACGTGATCCGTATTGATCCCTCTGAAAACAGGATAGTAATAGGCAAAAGGAAATCGACCCTTGTATCTGGGATAGTGATTAACCAGCTCAATTTTATTTCCGGAAATTATCCTGAAGACATTTCCGAATTTTCAATAAAAGTCAGATCAACTTCCAAAGAAGTTCGTTGCGTGGTAGATAAAATACAAGCCGATTCTCTCAACGTCTATTTCGAATCCCCGCAATCAGGCGTAGCTCCCGGCCAGGCGGCAGTCCTCTACTATGGAGACGAACTCATAGGCGGTGGCTGGATTCAACAGGGCCTTAAATAGTAACCCCATGGTTTTTTATGATCAGCGCTATCCAATTGTTCCTCGCGTTTAAAACGCGTACGTCTGATCTAGCCGCATAGACAGGATATATTATGAACCATAGTCAGTTCTCGAATCTGAAAGGCAAAGAAAAGGAACTTCAGGAAATTATCAGGCGTCTGGCAGATGATAGGTCTGTTGTGGTCGCCTGTTCCGGCGGAGTTGATTCAAGCCTCCTGCTTCTGGAAACAGTAGACGCTCTTAACCCCGAGCGCGTGATCGGGGTTACGGTCCACTCACCAACATCCGTCCCGGATCAACTCCAGGAAACTCAGGACCTTGCGCACGCTCTCGACGTGAGGCTGATCGTAGCTCAAACAGATGAATGTGACGCGCCCGAATTCATCGCAAACGGGACCGAACGCTGCTATCACTGTAAAAAGATACGCTATCAAGCCATTAAACGGCTGCCTGGAATTGATCCGGATTCGGTTATTTTCGATGGGACCAATGTTGATGATGATCCCTCCGACCGCCCCGGGTTCGCGGCATTGATGGAACTGGGCATCCATACGCCGCTTCGTGACGCCAACATGAATAAAGAGGATATAAGAGCTTTACTAAAAAGCGCAGGCTTTCATAAAATAGCCACCAAAGCATCCCAGCCCTGCCTGGCCACCAGAATCCCACACGGCGTCCCAATAAATCTGGAAACACTGGACCGCATTCGAGCAGGTGAAATGGTCCTCAAAAAACTTGGCTTCGGCCTGTTCCGTCTGCGCACCCACGGAGATTGGGCCAGAATAGTTCTCGACGCTGATGGATTTGAAAAGATTTCGTCCGACCACACTACAAGAAAAACAATTTCCAAAGAATTAAAGAAGGTCGGATATAAAACCGTTACGCTGGACCTTGACGAATATGGAGCGGCATAGCTTGATGTGGAACAATAAAGCCCGGCTAACGAGCCGGGCTTTAGAAGAGATCAGGTATCAAACAATCAGACAGATGCCACAAGGTTAGTTTTTTGGACCCATTTGCATCATTCCGCCCTGCATTCCCATGCCACCACGCATGCCCATGCCACGTCCCATTCCACCGCCCATGCCACATCCACCGGCGCCACAAAAACCTGCTCCGCGTCCCATCCAGACACCCATCTTTTCTCGTTGCTCAGGGGTCAGCAATGAACGAATCTTTGTGCCGAAAGCCCTTGCGCCATTACGCATCTGATCCTGAATCGCCCAGATTTCTTCTTTCTTCTTCTGAATAGCCGCCTCGTCCTGCGGGCTCTTGGAAGCCAGTTCCATCAGATCGATTCGTTTTTGGGCCTTTTGTGAGCGTAATGTTACCTGTTTCCTCAGGAATTCTGACCTCAAGGTGTTGATCTGGTCTTTTTGTTCCTTGGTCAGGTTGTCAATAGAAGAAAGACAGGGACACATCGCCATGCCTCGGCCGAATCCACACGCTCCTCCACCGCCACACGGACCAAACGCAAACACCGTGGAAACTACCATCAATGTCATTGCGCCTACTAATCCGATCACCATCTTTGAGTTTCTCATTTGTTCAATTTCTCCTTTCCTGTTTTGTTATGATTTTGAATGTTGCGTCGCGCTTCGCCTATGTTTTTAATACCGGCCAGACTCGAAAATCCCGCGCGAGGAAATTCACGCAAAAAAACTGGTCACCCAAAATCAAAAAACGAACTATTCAGTTCGTTTTCCGGATTCATGCTATTTATGAATAAGACGAAGTGGCACTGGATAATGCGTCAATTACATGGGGCTCCAGCCGGGGGACAGCAGCCCCGGCCTCCTTTGCCAAAACCTCGTCCCCGCCCCATCATTCTACAGGTCCTGTGCTTCAGGAATTCAAGAAAGGCCTGTCGTTTCTCCGGCGGTAATGTGGCCATGGTCATACTGACTTTTTCCAGGATTTGGTTCTCAAGAGAGGCTCTAAGATCAATCATTTCATTTATGGCGCTTCCGGCAGGTTTCAGGTCCCCTGGGTTTTTAGCTATCAGGTCCAGGACCTCAGCTCTCTTTGCGTTAAGTTCACGTCTGGTCTTGATGATCCCCTGCTTTGCCGTTTTTGACCAGATTTGGGACATCCTTTTCATGTCCACGCTCGATATAATCGGGCATTCTCTGGCTAATTGAGCCTCGAAATCTCCAGGTTTCCACCACCAGTGTCTCAATATCACCGCGCCAACCGAAACGTTGGCCAGCAGCGAAAAGATCAGTAAACCCACAAAGAACGCCCTTTTCATCGCCCATTCTCCGATTGCCCAAAATCTATCAGCACATCAGTAAGGGATTCGCTGTGATCCTGAATCAAATTCTCCAGATTATGCGACGTATCATAAGTTTTCAGGGCCTCAGTCAATGTCTTGCCAGCCATGTCCCCGACACCAACCGCCAGAATCGCTATCAGCGCCCAAATCGGGGCTTGTTTCAAAAGAGAGAAATTCCACGTGTATCCCACTGAACTGGACGAGCCTGAAATGCGGGCCTTTACCTTATTGGCCAGTGAGAGGTCGGATAACGAAGGTTTCACATTCGTTAGCGCCTTGTTTAAGGACACCATCTCCTCATAGGCACGCGCGCAATCCGAACATTCGGTCAAATGAGCGAGCGCTTCCTTAGCGGCCGGTCCGTCCAGGACGCCATCCACTAGCAATGATATCCGCTTTTGGTAATCTATGTGCCTCATGGTCTGTCCCTCCAATATCTTATACACGGAACTGACACAGAACCCGCGGAAATCTTTTATCTTTCCACAAGTTCAATAATTTTTTTTCGCGCCCGGAATATCAGTGATTCAACAGATGAAACGGAGATGTCCATTACAGTCGCAATTTCATCGTAACTCAGACTTTCCTGAGACCTCAGCAACAACGCGGTCCTTTGCCGCTCAGGTAGCTTTTTCAAAGCCTTATCCATCGTGTGGTATTGTCGCTTGAGCGATAACTGTGTTTCCGCGTCCAGCGGTTCCTGGGACAGCGGGTTTGACGCAAATTCCAGTTCCGGCTCGCCCTCCTCATGATCACTGAAAAATTTCAGGGCCCTTCTCCGAAACGAACTGACTATGTTGATGCTCTGGTTTCTGGTGATAGTTAATAACCACGTCTTGAAAGTGGACTTGGACCCATCAAACCTGTCAAGGTTCTTGAAAGCCCTTAGAAATGATTCCTGAACAACATCTTCAGCTTCTTCATGAGAACCGGTGATGGATCTCGCGACCCGGTACGCTGTCGTCGTATGCCGATCGACAAGTTCGCCGAAACATGTATCTGAACCCCCTTTAGCGGCGGTTATCAGTTCCTGGTCCGATAGGTCTTCGAAGCATCCCATAAAATTCAATTCGTATCTGTTCTATAACAATTCAATTGATCTCAAAATTGTCATGTGTCGTTTTGATCTTTTAGATCACGTTTTACGTCCAAACGTTCCTTCAGATTTTTTTCAAAACCCCTGTCCACAGGATAATAAAATCTTCTACCCTTCAACTCATCAGGCATGTGCTCCTGTTCCACGACAGCGCCCGGGAAATCGTGAGCGTATTTATAACCCTTGCCATATCCGATGTTTTTCATAAAATTTGTCGGGGCGTTTCTGATATGTAACGGGGTCGGCAGGGAGCCGGATTTCCTGATTTCTTCCTTTATATCTATATAAGCTGCTTCCAGTGAATTAGATTTGGGGGCCATCGCCAGATAAACCACAACCTGAGCTAACGCCAGGGCGCATTCGGGAAGACCGATAAACCTGCACGCCTGATACGCGGCCACTGCCTGCTCCAACGCTTGAGGGGCCGCCAGTCCTACGTCCTCACTGGCAAACCTCACCAGACGCCTGGCAATGTATAATGGATCCTCTCCACCTTCAATCATGCGTCCCATCCAGTAAAGCCCAGCGTCGGGGTCACTATCGCGAAGCGATTTGTGCAATGCGCTTATTAGATTGTAATGCTCCTCACCCGCCCTGTCGTAAAGGAGGCTGCGTCTCTGTGCCGCCTCCTGCAAAGTGACGGTGTCAATTTCCTTCTGACCGTTCATTTCAGAAAGGTTCGCCGCGGCTTCAAGTATATTAAGAGTGTTTCTCGCGTCACCCCCTGCCAGAGAAACCAGCAGGTCTCTGGCCCGCTCACCCATGACAAGAGCCATCTTGCCCAGGCCGCGCTCAGCATCCTGCAGAGCCCTCGAAATAATCGTCTCAATATCTTTTGGTCCCAAAGGATCAAGGATGAAAACCCGCATCCTTGAAAGCAACGCCGAATTGACCTCGAAGCTTGGATTCTCAGTGGTGGCGCCAATCAGGATCAGGTCTCCCTTTTCAACATGAGGAAGCAGATAATCCTGTTGAGCCTTGTTGAATCTGTGAATTTCATCCAGGAACAAAATGGTCCTTATACCTGAGAACTTTAGATCTTCCTTCGCCTTTACCGAAACTTCCCTGATTTCTTTCACACCGGCCATAACTGCCGAAAAAGAATAAAATTTTGATCCGGACTGTTTTGCGGCTATCTGCGCGAGAGTGGTTTTCCCAACCCCTGGGGGACCCCAGAACAGCATGGAAGACAGCCTGCCCGCTTCAATAGCCTTACACAGGGCCTTGCCGGCGCCCAGCAGGCGCTCCTGACCAACAAATTCGTCCAGGCTGACTGGTCGCATACGGTCAGCCAGCGGTCGCTGACTTGACGAAATGTTTACGTTCTCAAAAAGATCCATACTGTATCTCTCTACGTTAACCGTACGGGGACGCCAACGAAAATTTTATAGCCCTGCGCCACTAGTACTAAAGGGGAGCCCGTGCCGCCGCTTTTCACAAATTCCTCATAGGATCGCCAAATGGCATAATTTCAGTTTCAGCCTATACGATTGTTCGCAGACCATCAAGCTGTATCAGCCAGCCGGGGGAATTTAGGCTATTTCTCTAGATTTTAACCCAAAAACATGGTACTCAATTTGAATGTTTTAGTTATCTGTGCCGTGGGGCGATCATGCGTAAGGTCGGACTGGTTTTAAAGGGCGGACATGCCCAGGCGTTGGCTCTAGCTGAAAAGATCTCCCATATCCTTTCCAGGGCCGGAAAGGTTACGTTAATCGAAGAGCCCTTTGCCAATCTTTCTTCAAATTGGGACGTCATCTCCACATCCTCAATAGCCGATGAGTCTGATCTCATTGTAGCTCTCGGAGGCGACGGCACAATTTTACGGGTTGCGGCGTTGCTTAACGACAAGCCTGTCCCTGTCCTTGGAGTTAACCTCGGTCGAGTCGGCTTTCTTGCCGAGATATCACCCGAAGAAGTATGTTCGGAAGTACAATCAGCCATTGACGGTAATTACTTGCCGGCCGAAAGAATGATGCTCGAAGCTACTCTCCCCGACAACCGCAAGATCAGGCTATTGAATGAGGTTGTAATCCATTGGAGCGGGGTAGCGAGGATCATTGACATTCTTGTGAAACTGGAAGCTACCAGAGATATCGAAATCCGCGCCGACGGGGTCATCGTCGCCACACCGGTTGGATCAAGCGCCTATTCTTATGCCGCCGGCGGTCCTCTTGTTCATCCCGACGTCGAAGCAATGTTGATCACACCAATATGTCCGTACTTCGGACTTACACGACCACTGGTCCTGCCGTCCAACCGAAAACTCGAATTGGTCATTCGGCGGGGTGAAACATTTAAAGTCACCATCGATGGCCGTACTTCGTGTGATTTGAAATTGGGAGACGCTATCAAAATCGAAAAATCTCCGATCCCGTTTGTTATTGTTAAATCAAGAACGCGAGGCTATTTCGACGCTCTTGACGCAAAACTCGGATTGGTCCGGTAACCTGAACACAAAATGAACCCTTGTTTCGCCAATTTTGTGTTTATCGACAAACCGGACAAAGCCAGACAACTGATTGTCCCAAGCCCATGCTAAGGTATTTAAGAATAAATAACTTTGCGATTATCGATGAGATCGAGGTTGAATTTCAGGAAGGTTTTAACGTTCTGACCGGTGAGACCGGAGCGGGGAAGTCCATTCTGATTGGCGCCCTCGGTCTTGTTCTCGGGGCAAAGGCCAGTGGAGACATGATAAGGTCTGGGGCTCAGGAAGCAAGGGTCGAAGCCTTCTTTGAAATTCAGGACCCTTCCGCCCTGCCCGATGACCTTGAACTCGAACCAGGCGGGCCCGCTGAGTTGGTGATATCGCGTCGGATTAATCTGAGCGGCCGCTCGAAATGCTCCATAAACGGACATAGCGCTACGCTGGCCATGGTTGAAACCCTTGGAAACCGTCTTGTTACAGTTTTTGGCCAGCACGAAAGTCACGTCCTGCTGAATCCCGACGAACATATTGAAATACTTGACCGGTCTGCGCATCTTCAGAGGCAACGGAAAAAGGTCGAGCGGCTCTACCACGTTTCCCGTAAGGCATCTGATGAACTGGCTACACTGAAACGTAAACTTCTTGCGCTCGAAACTGAGGCTTCTGAAAACAGGTTTGTTGTCCAGGAACTTACCAGGGCCAACCTGAAAGTCAATGAAGAGCAGGAACTGGAACAGGAACGGGATGTTTTGAGAAAAGCCGTCCAGATACGTGAAAAAGCTTACGAAAGCTATCAACGTCTTTACTCTAAATCAGGCAGCGTGATTTCAAACCTCTCGGAAATTAAGAAATGGATTCAGAGCCTCGTTTCTCTTTACCCTAAAATGGATGAAACGCTCCAAAATTTCAGCGGAGCGGTTTATCAACTTGAGGATGTGGCCCTTGAGTTGCGTAATGTCTCGGAGAATACTCACGATGACCCTGTAAGACTTGAACAGATAGAGGAACGCCTTACGAGCCTCAAAAAATTGAAAAGGAAGTATGGGGGTGATATTGAGTATCTCATAAATCGTCTCCAGTCGCTGTCGGCCGAAGTCTCGCTGGTGATGGACGCTGAAAATTCTCTTAAGGAATGTGAAAAGCGATTTGATGAGGCTCAAAGAGATTTCCTGACAGAAGCTGAAAATCTCTCCAAAAAGAGGCGTGAGGCCGCTAGTCGCCTTGAAGTCTCCATGAAAAAGGAGCTTGACGACCTCGCTATGAGTGACGCAAAGTTCTCTGTTAGATTCAAAGAGCTTCCCAGGGAAAAGTTTGGCGCTGAAGGAATTGAAAATGTTGAGTTCTTTCTTGCTTCCAATCCTGGAGAGACAGAGAGGCCTCTCGCCGCGATAGCGTCCGGCGGTGAATTGTCCCGTGTCATGCTCGCATTAAAGGCCCTTGAAACTGAAGACGCAGAACAACAGGCCAGCACCCTCGTATTTGATGAAGTTGACGCGGGTATTGGAGGCCACACCGCAGTAGCGGTAGGGGCGAGGCTCTCTCGTGTCGCAAAACGTCAACAAACAATTTGTATCACCCATCTGCACCAGATAGCCGCTAGAGCGGACAACCATCTTGCTGTCGGAAAGTTCGTGAAACAAGGCAGGACTTCTATCCATGCCACTTCTCTTGATCGGGAAGAACGGGTGAAGGAACTTACTCGAATGTTGGGGGCGTCGGAAGACTCAGCCCCAATCCGTGAACACGTTAGAAAACTGGTAAGACAAAACACGAAAGGTCCATGATTTGATAAGAAAGGCTTCTTTGAAGGATGTCAAAAAAATCCACGCATTGATCTCTGAACAGGCTAAAGGTGGCCATCTGCTGGCACGCGCCATTGCAGACCTGTATTCACAGATCCGGGATTTTTCTGTCGCTGTCGATGATGATACCGGCGAAATTATAGGCTGTGGAGCCCTTCGTATTGTCTGGGAAGACCTTGCGGAGGTCCGGTCCGTCGCTGTTCAGTCTCAGCGCCAAGGTAAAGGCGTCGGCAGAAAATTAATTGAGACCCTGATTGAAGAATCACGCACACTGGGCATAAAGAAGGTTTTTGTGTTAACCTATCGAGTGAATCTTTTTAACAAGATGGGCTTTTCTTTAATGGATAAGGGCCTTTTGCCCCACAAAATCTGGGCGGATTGTGTTAAATGTCCCAAGTTTCCTGAATGTGATGAAGTCGCAATGGTCATGGAGCCCAACCATGGTTCCGATCCGGATACAAAATGAGGGATTGATGAAAAAGCGATCGATCTTGAGACGAATTATTCCTTCAGAAAGGGGCTTACTCACTTTATGGGTCCCTTTACTTTCGCTCTTTCTGGTTTGCTGGCTTGCCGGATGTGGTATGATCAACCTTGGGAAATGGAAGGGCATAGAACATTCATCCGCGGATGAATATTACTATCTCGTCAAAGACGCTTATCTTTCGCCAGGTTCTGCAATTGGCCCCAAGGAAAGTTTTGACCATAATGTCCATAGTTCTGTAAATCTCTGTTTTACCCCACGCAATGAAACTAACCATTATACCGCTGAATCTATCTGGTATGACCCTTCAAATGTTGAATTCAGAAAAATCCGTGAGACATATGACAGCCAGAAAGAAAGCAAGAAAGGCATGAATCGAAATCCGAAAGGGACAATGAGGATCATGTCAATGCCTGCGGAAGAGCTTTTTAATCATAAACCCGGCCTCTGGAAAGTAGAACTTTTTCTGGATGATAAACTTGCCCGACGCCTGACATTTGCAATCAGGTAGGCAAGGTGTGACCAACGCCGCGGCTTCCCCCGGTAACACCGGGGGGATTGCCGCGTGTATCCCCCGCCTATAGATTTCTCACGGCTTTCGAAATGACATAAATTGGCGCCCCTATATTTGCGCCCACACCGGACATCATCCCGTGGGCGACATGATCGACCATCCCCGACCTTTTCCAATGAGTCGTTGACCCCCTGATTCCGATCTTACATACTGATATCAGGAACCACGAGACACATCTCACATTCCCAAAGATTCATTTTCACCAAACAGATTAATCTTCTACCTGAACAGGCTTCTGCGAAAGGGGGCATGATAATGATTCTGTCACCGGCGATAGAGCTGGAACCCACTCATGAAAGGAAAAAACTCCAAACACTTACCCGTCAGGAACTTCAAACGCTTACAGTAAGCAAGTACAATTTTGATCAGGATTTTCCTGAACATTCCAAACTTATAGAAAATTCCGAATTCTGGCGGATAGCTCGCCGGAAGACCTTCGACAAACTCTGCTCCCCATCCAGCGCCAATGAAGCGGAGAATATCTCATGCCCTGCTGTGGATTTCCCGCTCCGTTCGAAATGATTCAGTGACGCTTGTAAAACGAGGATGAAATATCAAAATGGAACGGTTTTCCCATAATAGGGCAATTGAAGATGGCGTAGCCAATGATGATCTCGAGAAACTCGCTCAGGCGGCGCTCGAACATTTGAGGCCATGGATAAGGAGTTCCCGGGAATTTACTCAAACACGAATCAACAAATGGAAACTCCTCGAAGACCTTTACCACAACCGACGTGACCTTTCATCCTGGAACGCCCGCGAAAATACTGGGGCCGCATTCCCTGAATCGTCAGGCGCTGGCGACGAGAAGTCGACGGTTTCCAGAAACTGGCAGTCGGATATAATCCTCTCCCCTTCTTACATTGTGGACACATGGACCGACAGGACATATCAATCCATCTTTAACGGCCCGGAATGGCTTACTGTAATTCCTGAAGAATCTTACTATGAAACCACAGCGGACACCAGATACCCAACATCATTCAAGCTTCAGGAACTCCTCACAAAAAGGCTCGCCCAGGGCCACGTCCACGCCAGAATGTATGAAGCCCTCCAGAGCCTCTGCCTGTACGGGACTGTTTTCGCAAAAATCTCGTGGAGGTGGCGCCCATGCGCTTCAAGACGATGGGACCGCAACTCCTCAAGTATAATAGAAGAACGAACCGAACAGTTTGACTGCCCGTTCATTGAACTTATTCCTCTGGACCGTATCCTCATAGACTGGCAGGCCACTCATAATGATGTTCAGCGTCATTCAGGAATCGGCCATATTGTCGATAAATCGTACGATGACATAATCGAGATGTTTGATCTCGGTGTTTACAATGTGAACCGTAAGGAATTCACGGAACATTGGAGTGAATCTACCCCCTCCACTGCTCCCCCGGCAGGTTCGCTCGGGTCGCCTCACAATACGGCCGGTTTATCGCTTCAGGAAGGCGCTCAAGAAGGCGCCCGGTTTTCAATATGGGAATGGCACGGTCATATTCCCATGCCTCAAGGAAACCAGGAAATCATTTGCGCTATTGTCACTGAACCCGGCGCGGACTCTATCGATAACGGCCTTATAATAAGAATAGCCGATTCCCCGGCCCTATGGTCCGGTCTGCGCCCTTTCATATGCGCCCATTACACGCAGATACCCGGCCCGCTCGGGTTGGGCGCCGTCGAGACCAATCTCGACCTGATTCATTCCATTTCCCAGTTTCTCAGTCAATCCCAGGACAACGCAAGGCTTACAGCCAACGCCATGCTGGTGGCCCGACGGGGATCTTCGGCCGCCAGGGCGCTTTCAGATGAGGATGACTTTGTATATCCGGGAAAAGTTTGGCTCGTAGACGACCCGGACGATATCCGCCCGTTTCCTTCAATGGGTTTCCCGCAGGCTGAGGTTAATTCTCTCATCAATTATCTCAACATCCTTCTCGAAAAACGGACCAGTATTTCTGATTCCACGCTTGGCGTTTCTTCCAGGGACAAAACAGCTACCGAAGCCCACATCCTGCAGGAATCCGCAATGAACACATTCGCCACACGGGCGGACCTGTTTGCAAGGAGTTTCGTTGAGCCATTGGGGAAACTCGCTCTCTCAATGATCCAGCAATTTCTTATCGAGGACCAGATAATTGCTGTACGTGATCATAACGGGATTGATATCCCGCTAACGGTAACCGCTGATGAAATTCAGTCCGGCAGATACAGTGTGGTCGCAACGGTCACACGCCAGGATTCAACCCGTATCGCCAAAGCCCAGAGTATCGAGCGGGCCTTGCCTACCCTGGCCAAATTCACTCCGATACTTGCTGAAGAAGGAGTGCGTGTATCCTTTTCCGAGTTGATCAAGAGATATCTCGACCTACTCGGCATAGACGCCGTAGATCGAGTATTCACACGTACACAACCTGACCTTGATGCCCCATCCGGACACAATGGTTTTCTAACCAACGGATTTGAGGCGTCCGATTCAAGTCGCGTCGGTGATCCAGCGCCACTCGGTCTAAATGGCGGGCCACTGGGCTCATACCCTGATGACCTCAACACTCTCGCGCAATTCTTACAAATGAGCGCCCAGCCTAAATGATGATGCTAATTACATGTCATCTCGACGAATTGCTCCCATTGTCATTTCGAGGAGCATTGCGACGAGAAATCTAACCAGGCCTTATACCCACGGCCATGCCGTGGGCTATTTTGACGCCGCCCTTACAGGGCTATTGAGGATTCAACTTATCACTAATAACCCCTGACCCCGGAGGGGTCACACAAAATAGCCCATAGCAACGCTATGGGTTTCAATACGTTCGAAATCACAAAAAACAACATTGGAGGACACTATGGACGAAGAAAAACTTTTCACGGAACAGGACACAATCACACCGGACGAACTACTTGCCGGTCCCGAAACGCTTTCTGGGGCGCCGGGCCCGGACCCATCAGATGACGACGCTCTTCCGACAAGCTCCGTTCAGCCTCAAAACACCCCTGAACCTGATACAAATTCCGCAATACGCGACCTGCTCAAACAGTCGCTCGAAACAAAGGCGGAACTCGCCGAAACCAGAAACCTCTTCAAAAAGATCTTTGATCGTGAACTTGACTCCGCCAACCGGGCGTCTGAAGACGATTTTATCAGAAAAACCAGAGAAAATTACCAATCTGACCCATTTCAGGGCACGGCCATGCTCGTGGGTAAAGCTCGGGACGACCTCGCAAAACTCATGGACCAAAAAATCTATGAAGCCTTTGGGGCTCGTGAACAGTTTAACCGCCTTATGGACGACTTCCTGGAAGACCCCTCTCACAATTCGTTGAAAAGCTTTCGGAGTGAACTCGAATTCCTGGTGCGGGACAGAGGCGTCGAGCCAAAAGAGGCGGCCAATTTCCTTAAGTCCATTGAGACCAAAGCGCGTAAGGCCGCCATTCACAAGTCAGCGGCGCTGCGGGAAGTCCGCACTCGGGCGACTACTGAATCCGGAGGCCGACCCATGGAAACGCCTGACCAGGACAGGGACCTCACTCGCGCTTTCAAGCAGGCGAGGAACCTCGATGAAATGTTCGCAGCGTTGAAGAAAACTAAAATGTGATCAACAACACCGCTGACGTGTCATCTCAAACCAGTAGGGGTTCGAAATGACAATCCTCGCTCTTTATACAGGAAACAGAACAACCATGACCGAATCAGTCGATATTCAACACAAATGGCTCGAAGAACGTTTCAACCACGTCAATACGGTCCTTGGGCATATCAGGGAAACAGTGGATCGCCTCTCAACGCAAATGACCGACATGCTCACTCGAGTTCAGGAGACCGAGCTAAAACAGGCCATACAGATCGGTCACGAAGAAAACCGTAAACATACTCAAGCTTCCCAGAACCTTCGGTGGCAGATGATCATTGCTTTTGGGACCGCAATCTCCGGAGTCGCCGCATTTATTGGCTACTTCATGGGGAAAGGACAATGAAGAAAGAGTTTATTCACGTTTGCATACTAGCGCTGATTGCGGCGCTAGGCATGGTAATCATGCTTACGGTCAGTCTTTTGTCCCCACTTATCATGGGTGATGATCCTTATGTTTTGCTACGTTACACAATCATCCGTCTGACTGCGGCGATTATGGCCGCCCCATTTCTCACCGGCCTCATGCTTGCGGTCGATTTCGTAACCCCGGGGAACTGGATGGAAAGCATTAGAAATGACCCTAAAGCTTGCTCCTATGTTATGGCTTCCGTTGTGCTCGTTATTGGCGCAATCCTTTGCTGGACATGAATGCCGGGCTTTTCGCGCCGAATACCGGAATTCATTCAAAAGACAACTTGAATTTATTGTTTCCAAAAAACCACGGTACGCATGGGGTGGTTCAAACGATATATCGAGCGGGCTTGATTGTTCAGGCTATCTTTACCTGGCGGCTAAATGGGCCGGCGTTCCTGGCGTGACCCGCACTACGGCTTGCCGTATGGCCCTCGGCCTCGGCGGCTGGACATCCAGACCCGTAGCGATTGACGCATCTCAGGATTGCGACCTTGTATTCTGGACATTCTCACCAACAAGACAAAACGGTCATGTTGGCGCCCTGTTAAAAGCAACCCTGAAAGATCGCGTCGTGGCTCACGCTTCGACCCTGCGTGGAGTCGTCGCTGAACCACTGGATAAATTTCCCGCAAAATCACTGAGCGGTCTGCGGCGGCTGACAATCGGGGATTAGGGACACATGCCGATCCCAAGAATCCCCATAGCGTTGCTATGGGCTATTGTGCATGACCCTTCCAGGGTCAGGAAAACACATCGATGTTAACAGAATATTCCCTTTAGCCCCGGAGGGGCGGCGTCAAAATAGCCCACGGCATCGCCGTGGGTACGCCAACATCATCATCTCAACACAAAGGAGAACATATATGGAAAATTCAAAAAAATGGTGGGCTTCAAAAACAATCTGGATAAATCTTGTGGCGCTCTCCGGCTCTATTGCGATATCTCTCGGATGTGATCCCGGCCGTTGGGCTGAAATCTCCACGGTAACACTTGCCGCTGTCAACCTTGTTTTACGCCTCATTACCAGGGAGGAGATCTCGCTCGATGGCAATATTTGACATCGAATCACTCGGGGCCACTGAAGGACCACGCCCCATGAATCATTACGACACTGAGCGATCCTTGAGCGTCGTAGCATGGAAGCCAGGCGATGAAGCCGCATTCGCTTTCCGAATTCCGTACGGGATCACGGGCGGGCCAACGATAAATCTGTCCTTTGACGAAATAGCGCCAGGTCCGGATTTCATTTATTCGTGGGACACCTACATCTCGGCGCTTCGTCCCGGCCAGGCTGCGTCGACAGTTCCCGCAAGTGTGATTACCCGTCAATTCATGACCACGGAACAGCAGGGTCTCATTATCACGCGTTCGATATCAGATCTTGCGCCCAATGGCCGTATTAACGAAATGGAGTTGACCACAGGGGACATACTCTGCTTACGCCTCAAACTTTCATCCTCAACCGACGGTCCTTGTCCTGGCAAGCTGTTGACCCTGGCGTACCGGATCGAAATGGCCGTCGACAGCTATCCCGATACCCCGGATTGCGCAGGCAGGGTCGCAAATATCATCCGTGAAACGAGGGACCTGTTTAATGAAGAAACAGGAGCCTTCCTGTCCGACAGTTTCATACTCAGATCAATTAACGGCTGTATGAAAGACCTTGCGCTGGAGGATTACTGGATTGCCGAGAGATCTATCCCCATCTCCGCCGGTCGTGAAATTGTCGATCTCTTCGAGGCCATACCCGACTTGAGGAAAGTCTTACGGGTCCGATTCGACGGCCAACGCCGCACCCTGACCGACCTGCAATCCCTGGACGCATACCTTGAACTAACATCTCATGGACGCCGGCTTGGCGTACCCTCATACTACCTCATTCAGAACAACATGATGCGACTATGGCCCGTCCCGTCAACCGACGCGGAATCCGGCCTTCGTGTCTATTATTCAAGGCTTCCCGCGTCCCTCGGGTGTGATGAGAGTAACTGCGACCCTCCTGTCCCTCAAGCCCATGATACGGTGTTTATCCTGTTCGCTCTGAGACAGGCCTTCCTGCGTGATCGCGACTCCGCCGGCGCTGATCTCAAGTTCCGTGAATATTCACAGTTGTATGAAATTGAAAAAAAGCGGTTGATTGACGGAAGCGAACCTGCGCACGCCCGTGTACGACCGAGGTGAATACACCTTCTCATCAGAACCCCCTACCCACGGCGATGCCGTGGGCTATTTTGACGCCGCCCCTCCGGGGCTAATGGGAATATTCTGTTAACATCGATGTGTTTTCCTGACCCTGCAAGGGTCATACATAATAGCCCATAGCAACGCTATGGGGATTCTTGCGGGTACATATACGACCCTACTGGTTCTAACCGCCCCCAACGGGGGCATCATATGTTAGCCCCCGGCCACGCCGGGGGGATATTCGGGCACATACCACCGACATAAATTTCTCACTTCGTTCGAAATGACATTACAGTTGTTGGGTACAACACGAGAGGAACATAAGATTGACGGCTACACAATCCAGTACGCAGGTATTCAATATGTTCGACTGGACAAAAGGGATCCAGGACCAGGCTTCAAATCCCTTGCTCACCACGAATAACTCCCTGTTCGCCGGCGAAAATATCGACATTACCAACACAGGACTCGAAGTTCGCAATGGTGTGTCAACATTTTCAGCTCTACCGACCCCTGGTCCGGTCCTCCACCTCAGTTCTGTCATGTTCCCTGTCAACAGGGCACGCTACCTGCTTGCGCAAACAGTTGACGCTTCCGGCTCATCCAGGCTCTATGCGGCCCTATTTCGCCCGGATTGCCCACAGTCAATATCATGGACAGAGATTTACACACTCGGAGAGCGAGCCAATCCCGTTTCAGTCACTGCCCTCAATGACCGCGCCATAATCACGGACGGCGAAGCGTCCGCTCCACTGGTGTTCTCAGGGGGACTTGACCCAACAGGTCTCGACTGGGCCGTCCCTCTTGCGGTCCTGCTGACCCGTGACAGTGGAGCTAACTGGTTCGACATCTCGGATAGCGCCCTTGACGTAGACCCGGAAACAACGGCGGACATCGGTGTAATGTCCCCGGAAAACTGCTGGATTGCGATATGTGTGGATACTCCGATAGTTACCGGCCTGTTTCTTGATCTGAATGTCCCCAACACATCAACCGCCGGACCAGCGATTGATGTTTACACTCACGAATGGACTCCCATCCCGAACGTTACCGACAGCACCGTTCATCTTAACCGCTCCGGGGTCCTCACGTGGCCTTCAACCTCCGACACAACCATGGACATATCGACAATCAATAACATTGAAGGACATTGGATCAGAATGCGTTTTACCGCAGGGACAACCCCAGGCTGCTCCTTGAATCGCGTCCTGTTTCGAGGTCCGTGCCAAACGCTGAGCCGCTTTGGAAATGGCGTGCCGGATACTCCTCTTGGTTTCATTTATTGGGATGAGTCCGGTCATTCGGCAAAAGATTTCACTATCGAGGTCCAGGATTTCAATTATCCATCTTTTGCAAGATTGAATGACGCCGCGCTTGAAAACCCACAAGGGATGTCTCCCGAGGATTTCATCTACATAGGTTACCTCACCAGGTTCCAGTCTGTCGAAGTCATACCGCACAACGATTATCACAACACGGCGCCATCGCAACTTAACGGATCTTACTGGAATGGTTCCGACTGGATCGTACTGTCCGGATTCACCGACGGTTCCATGGAGCCTGTCGCAACGCCCTTAGGTAAAAGGGGAATAATCTCGTGGAATGAGCCCAACGACTGGAAGCCCAACCGCCCTATCGGCGCCCAGTACCCGTACGGCTACTGGATACGGCTCTCCGTGTCGGCCCCGCTCACACCCCGCACTTTCATCAGTGAGGCTTCTATCCGGCCCAGTTATGAACCACTCAAGAAATACAATTTTGCTATAACGGTACGTGATCGCGTCATTCTGTGTAACCGCTCGGACGCCAGTGATCGGCTCGATATCTCGCGCTCGCTTGAAGAATATGGGTTCTCAGGCTCCGATTCCGCATCCCTACGGATCGGCGGAACAGGAGAAATAACAGCCGCAATTGAAGTCTTCAACCAGGGCTTTATAGCAAAAACTGACGACTGGTACCTACTCAACGGGTACAGTCCCTCCACATTTTCCGTTGAGCGGGCGGAAGCGGCCGGGCAAGCGCCGGTAAATAACCGCGTGCTGGTACGGGCGCCGCACATGGAAGCCGACTCCAAGAACCTCATGGGTCTCTATTACATTAATCAGAATGGAGCGTGGCATTTCGCAGGGCTGAAGGTTTATCGAATCAACGAGCGAGTCTCCTGGTGGGACCATGCTTCCAAAGCTCTAAGGCTTGACCTTAACAATCTCGGTTCATCTTGCGGAGCCTACTGGGCGACTCGTAACTGGATTGTCTGGGCCGTGCCCATGCTTATGGAATCCGGTGTTCAGCGAACAAATAATCGCCTCATCATCTATGATCTCAATCTGGGGGCCTGGCTTCCGCCGTTCACCATCAGCGTCTGCTCACTCACAGCGCTCTCCGGGAGATTATCGGAAAGCGGCGGCGTTGGGGCGACCATGCTTGCGGGCGACTACAACGGTTCCGTCCTTGAGCTTTTTGGCCCAACTGCTTGCGCCGACTCCGGCGCTCCAATTTATGCGTGGGCTGAAACTCCCTGGATACATTTCGGTTCACCCCATGTTGAAAAGACCCTTCGAATATTAGCGATGTGCGCAACAGCTCCGGGCTCAGTCCCGCCTGCTATCGACGTCCTTGCCGACGGCGCTGTTTCGAACCAGTCCCGGGTCGAATTCACAGGGTTAAACCGCTCGGGTGAGCGTGACTTCAGCATAGATCACAAGCCACTGGACGCTCATGGCAGGTTCTTCAGGTTCCGCATTCACCTGCCCCCAGGCTCGAAACTTTACGGGCTTCAGGCGGCTGTGTGTAATGTCCGGGAATGGGGGCCGATGTAACATGGCCGGAAGATACACAGCCTATCATGTTTACCAGGACCTTAGCTTCACTGAAGCCGACAGGGCGGCCACGCCACCATACAAGCTGCCTGAATACCATTGCGCTCATTCCCAGCGGGGGTATCTCTTTCAGTTTGGGAACATGGCCGAGCGTAACCACTTTGATGCGGCCAATACTACGTGCTGTGACGAGCCTGTCCTCAATTTTCAGAACAAACCGCAGTTCGCTTCGGTTTCAAAGCCCATGAGGCCCCGCGATTGCTCGCCCAGGATCAGGATCAATGGATGTGAAACGCTCGAAGTATCCATCGAGGACTCAACCGGGATGTGCGCCACGGAGTCGGCCCGCGTCCGGCGCATCAGAATAAAATGTCCGTCCGTATGCGCCGAATTCAGCGAAATTCGCAATAGTGGCTCGCTCAAGGGACAATACGGGACCTTTCGGGCGCTTGGCCTCGAAGCGGAAGAAGTCCTTATACTCGACTACACGCCCGATCCCCAAATCATCAACAACATTTACAAAAGCTGTTCAGGAGTGGCGACATTCACCGAAGAGTTTTGCAACGGGCGATCATTGAGCTACGAAGTTCGAGCCGGACTCGACTTCCCTGGGGATTGCGGGTGCGATTGTTGTGGAGAATTGGGCGAGTTCCCTGCGCCGAACATGTACCTTACAGCTCCTGACATAATTGATGGTGGCCCCGAAAATCGGCTCAGTCCAAATATTTCCATCTCAGGGGCGCCCGCGTGTCGGGGAGGAACAATTGACGGTATTTTTTACGGCGCATATGGCGCAACAGCGGTATCGTGGCCAAAACCGACCGTCTACCATTCCGACGGCGTGAGCAGGGCTATCAGCCGGGAGCTTCCTGTCGTGGGCGACGTCTCAAACCCGGCGTGCTGCGGAGGAAAAATCGAGTGGATCGGTGACGATGGATGTGGCGCTCTGCGCCACGGCGCTACCGTTGTCTCCTCTAACCCACAGGACATGAGCGTCTTGCCGGCTGACGGGACCATTCTGCATGAAAATGACCCCTGTTCATTTACCGGGCAGGGGGCGTGCTCGTACTCGAACGCCGCCGGGCTCGATCTTGAAACGGTTTGTGTCGACAACAGCCTTACATCCCTTTACAGGTACGACATGGCCCTCGTCCGGAATGTGGACCTGACTCTCAAGTTCCAGGATTCACATGAGTGCGGCGGGTGTTGCGGGCACGGGATGATAAATCTGAGTTTCGCTAACGGTTGCGGATCGTCAATGACAGCGAGCTATCCGGTTAGGCGCCCTATTTTACAAACTGCCTATCAGGAAACCATTGGGCGGGTATTCAGGTGTGAGCGTTTCTTCCGGGACTTTACCCCCATTGGCTATTTCTATCGGGTGGCCACCGCCGACCTGCGGTGCGATGGGAGTCTTGGCGAATTCAGCAATCCCTTTCCCGGTTATTACGTTACGCTCGAGGAATGTCTCACGCAAATTGCTGGCTCAACAGCGCCGGCATTCGCGGGGCCTATCGGCTGCGGTGGGGTTATTGATGGCGCCGATTGCTGCTTCTACTCGGACAATGGATTGTCCGGGCTCGAATTCATGTCCAGGATCGTCAGCGTGTCCGGCTCAAGATGCTGCGTGATCGACACGACAAACGGCGCATGGATCAATGGCGGGCCAAATAGCGGATGCTGCCCGAATTAGCGGCCATGTCATTTCGAGGAGCGTTGCGACGAGAAATCTATCCAGGCGGTTTGATGGAAACACAGCGGCGCTATAGATTTCTCACTTCGTTTGAAATGACATGTTCACACGGCATCACGATTTTTATCCCAGGGAGAATAATATGTCCGATGGAACATCATTAAGCAATTATACGAGTTTTCTGGAATATCTTGCGTCCACAATCAAACAGACCGGCGGTGTTCCCGTGGTAAAAGCGAAATGCCCCGAGTGCGGCGAAACATGGTCTGTATGGAAAAGGGTTTGCCCTTCAAGTGAAGAATACGCTTGCGGGTACCGCGCGATTTGGAAATGCGAAAATGCTGATTGTGGCGAGATGGAGGTGCGGTGAAAATGTTTGCACACTCACGCGTTCCCACGGCGCTGCCGTGGGCTAACATATTATGCCCCCGTTGCGGGCGGTAAAACGCATTGAACTAATCCCACGGCGATGCCGTGGGCTATTCTGACGCCGCCCCTACGGGGCTATTGTCGATGCCCATCTCCTGGTTTTTGACCCCGGAGGGGTCACGCAAAATAGCCCATAGCAACGCTATGGGACTGAATGGGTACGCAAATGCCCGGACATAGTACATCCCATAAACAGGAGGACACATAACAATGCCATCAGAATACACATATTCAGCTTCCGCTGCGCCGGGGGCCGACCCATCATCCGATCCGTTCAGCTTTTCGCTCGATCAGATAAACACACTGATCAAGGAACTGCTGTCGAAATATTCATCGCTTGCTGCGCCGCAACCTGCGAGTAGCGCTGATGATCCACTTATCCAGGACTATCTCGCGAAATCTCTCGGCGGGGCGAAAACCCTTATTGATTCGTACAGCGCCAGAGGGGGCGTCTCGACCTCGCGACGAGCAGCCGCGTCATCCACAAACCCGGCTTTTTCCGAATCTGAACTTCAACATCAAGCGTTAAAACAGTTGGCCGCCGAATATTCCAAGAAATTCAGTGAAGCCGTTAAAAACGCCCAATCTGTCAGGAACGCCGAATATGGGCGCCAAAATGACGCGCTCAGTGGCCTCAACGATCTCATAACCACCCGAAACCGGCTGCTAACTTCGCAGACCGATTGGCTGGCCAAGACGGCGGAACAAAAGTTCAATCTGGAGCAGGCGAATCTCCAAAATCAGACACAGGCCCAGAAAGTGGCGCAGGAAACAGCGAAACTCAACGCTGATCTGGAACAGCAAAAGGGCGCGGCAGACTCCAAAATCGCCGACGAAACCAAATGGAAGGCGCTCACGGCGAAAGCCAGGCTTGCTTCACGAATCGGGAAATCCGCAGCGGGTTGGACCGACGCCGATGATCTTCTTTCCGACCGGCTCGGTGTCAACTTCGGATACTACCAGCCCTGGCAAAGGAAACTCGATATCAGGCTGGGTTCTGGGAGGAAATAGGACCAATTCTCACGGCGATCTCGTGGGCTATTCTGACACCGCCCCTACGGGGCTTTGGGGGATTACTCGATTAACGACCGTACTACCATTCCTGACCCCGGAGGGGTCATACAAAATAGCCCATAGCAACGCTATGGGTAACAAAGGGTTACGCTAATTGCCCCATTCCCACGGCGATGCCGTGGGCTGAATTGTTTTGCCCCTAATAGGGGCGACCGGAACGAACTATGGGAACGTATCCGGCCCTCCTGGTTCTAACCGCCCCCAGCGGGGGCATGATATGTTAGCCCCCGGCAGCGCCGGGGGAATTTGTCCGTTCGAAATGACATGCGGGATGCTCCAATTGACCGAAAAAATAGCCATAACCGCACCAATAGCCGTTTCCCATTTTCATGTTGACATTTATCGCATATTAATTCATCAACTCATGCTACACAAAATTTTCCACAAAATTCTCCCAGGCTCCAATTTTTCCGAATTGGCTAAACACCCCTTTAAAATATTTATTGGGGGGGTTGCTCTTATGTATTAACTGCTGGGGCTCCATTGGGCGCATTTTTCGCTCAGTGGTGTCCCATAACCTACAGAAACTGGAGGTTTCAAATGGTGGCAAATGGCGTTAACTATCTTAAATTAATATCAAATTCATTTGATAAACTGCATAACCAACATTC
>JAJYDQ010000094.1 GCA_021777225.1 Deltaproteobacteria bacterium | reverse complement strand
GCAGGCCATAGCGCAGCCATAACAAATATCCAACGATTGAATATTTATTATAGATCATGATTCTGGCTACCCCCCCCCGTCTCAGGACTCTAAAAACCTCATTTACAGCTTTTGGTGTGTCAGGTGAATGATGTAAAACTCCCCACGAATAGACAACGTCAAAAGAATCGTTATCATAAGGAAGGTTCTCCGCATCAGCCACTTCGACCTTAGATTCCAGGCAGTAAATTGACAATCGGTTCTTTGTATGATGAACGGCTGAAGGGGTTAAATCAATTCCGGTGAGCGATTTGGGTTGGGTTTTGGCCCATTCCAAATGGTCAGCGCCCATTCCGACTCCAATTTCAAGGATGTCTTTACCGGAACCCTCTGCAAAATGCGCAAAATCTTGAATATAGGGTTCCAATTCATATCTGGTTTTGGCTTGAGCCTCGTATTGCGCCTCTGCGGATGACCCTTTGGCATAAACCTCTCCGCAGGAGGTGCGATCCCAAAAGTCCCTTACAGAGTTTTTTTCGGTACTATTGTCCATAATGAATTTTTCAATTGCCCAACGTTTTTACCGTGGGAATAGGTCGGGGAATTCGACTGGTGGCGGCAGGCGTCCCTGCCTGCAATTGATTGTGGGAATCATGATACACAGGCGCGGAGGCCTGTGCCCACCGAAGCCAGGGATCATGTCATTTCGACCTTTGGGAGAAATCTAACCCGTTACTGTTTGGTACATAACCGACCATGGGGGTAATAAGTTGCTTGGTAAGATCTCTCGTCGCTGCCGCTCTGTCGAGATGACAGCCATTGTTGCCCCACCCTCAATGTGAACAATCACCACCCATGTCATTTCGAACGCAGTGAGAAATCTAACCCGTTACTGTTTGGTACATAACCGACCATAGGGGTAAACAGCAGCCTGGAAAGATCTCGTCGCAAGGTTCTGTCGAGATGACAATGATCGGCCGGGACGCCCGTCGCCACTGCTAATATGGTATCACACCGGCCCAATCGGCTTATCGATAAAAATCCTCATCCACATTTCAATACAAATCAGGGCCAAAATTGAATACGCCGCGTCTATCTTCCCAGCCCTGTCCAAATCGATTAGACGCTGAACACCCTTTGGATCAAAGACCCCACGGCGTTTAATACTTTCAGCGCTTAGATAATCATTGATCAACTCAGACAACTCGCTTTTGATCCAACGGCGGAGCGGCACACCGAAACCGGTCTTTGGACGGTTAATGACTTCTGACGGCAAATCCGCGGCCATGGCCTTCTTTAAAACATATTTGCCGATCCTGCCACGCTGTTTCATGTTTGGCGGCAACTTAGCCGCAAAATCCACCAGGTCAGGATCAAGATATGGCACACGTGTCTCAACCCCAACCGCCATACTCATCTTGTCAGTGTAATTAAGATTGTGATCGATAAGGAAATGCTTCCTTTCCAGGTAGAGCATGCGGTGAAGGTCAGGAATCCCTGATTCGAGGGCGTTCAGCGATTTCATCAAAGGCGCTGAAAATAGCTCGTCAACAAGAGCGTTTGTCATCCACTCACTGTAAAGTGGGGTTTCATCAGCCGGATCGATCCAGTGAAAATATCCGGCGATACGGGCGTCGCCATCCATGGCGCCGAACTGAAGAAACTTGCTTAATCGCCTCAGTAAAGGTGTCCGCAATGGAAACTTCCCGACAATATTTTTGAGCAAAAGCCTCAAGCCCGATGGGAGTCGTGACCAGTATTGCTGCAGCACAATGGCAAAGTGTCTGCGGTAACCGGAAAAGATATCGTCACTGCCGGCCCCGGACAGCAGTACCTTTATGCCATGCTCCCTTGCCAATGACGCAATGAACAGGACATTGATAGCCGCAGGATCAGCCTCGGGCTCATCGAGGTGGTAGATCATCTTCTCCAGATTACTTATTATCTCGGGTCGCGCCTGTATTACGTGAAGTTTGACGCCCAGAAACGCGGCGACTCTCTTTGCGTAAGGTAAATCATCTACAAAGCCTTCCGCTTTTGAGCCCGAAGCGTCAATGGTAAAGCACTGGAATTGCTGGCCTGGCAAACAGAATTTCCTTGCTAATGCGCAGATGGAACTTGAATCCAATCCCCCGGAAAGGAACGCTCCAACCGGCACATCAGCCACCATCTGTCTCGCAACGGCTGTTTCAAGACGCCGCCGCACTTCAGTTACGGCTTCCGCATGAGGAATTGTTTCATCCCCGCGAGTAATTGGTATGTTATAGAAGCGCCACTGTTTCTGGATTTGCCCATCCTTGACCCACAAAGCCATTCCAGGCTCGAGTTTGTTGACCCTGGCCAGCATGGTCTGAGGTGCAGGTGCCCACAGGTATGTCAGGTAATAATGTATAGCCCGTGGATCGATCTCACGGCTAACTGATGGCTCGAGTAAAAGCGCTTTCAGTTCACTGGCAAAGAGGAAGCCTTTGGGAGTTTGAGTGTAGTAGAGTGGCTTAACTCCAAAGCCATCTCGCACTACAAAAAGAAAGTTGTCGCGAGTGTCAAAGATTGCAAATGCGAAAATTCCGTTCAGAATTTTCAGCATTTCGTGACCATCACGAAGATATAAATTCAACAGGATTTCAGTGTCAGTCTGACTATGGAATTGGAAACCATCTTCAACCAAGCCCTTGCGCAACTCACGATAATTGTAGATTTCCCCGTTAAATGTGATTGCGCAAGTGCGTGTGACATCCCACATAGGCTGGGCGCCTGCTGACGAAAGATCTATTATGGAGAGCCTTCTATGAGCCAGTCCCGTGCGACTGATTGGATCAAAATATGCGCCCGAATCATCCGGCCCGCGATGAGCCAAAATAGCGTTCATCCTGTCTAGTAAACATGGATCAAACTCGCCCTGGAATCCGCTGATACCGCACATTTAGATTTCCTGACCTCGGAAAACAATGGAAAAGGTTCCGTCCTCTTTCGTAGGTGGTGGGATCTTAAAATGAGTTTCGAGTTGTCTGAAAATAATATTAACAGTCCAAAACTTCTCCGAAATCTCACATTTAAGGGTCACAGTTTCAGGCTTATCAATGTTGAATCTGCCTGAGGAAACGGAAGGTGCTGGCACAGTTGATTGTGCGCTGACTGTTGGCAATGGAAAGTCCTCATTTAATCCAAAAGCATCCGGCAATGGGACTATAAAAAGAACCAAAAAGATCAGAAAAGAAAACGAGATCTTTAGACTCATGACTCTGACGGTTCGGTGTAACATGTGTACCTGATATCGACTTTAACCAATTTTTCTTTTTTGCCCGGATGTGGCCACTTGTTGTATACAGCGCAACTGCTCTTCCCATTTTTCCGCAGGAGTCGGGTAATTCTTTCGCAGTACCGTGAGACCATTTTCCACAAGTTTTTCACGTTCTTTCTGATCAGTCATCAATTTACAAAGCGCCTCTGCTGCGCTCAAATGATCATACGGGTCAAAGTAAATTGCAGCGTCGCAGCAAAGTGATCGCGCGAAATCAAGATCAGACGTAGCTAAAGGGACCCTGGCCAAGAAGGACTCCGGATAAGTGGCGGTGGAGCACTCTAGTAAAGTGGGGAGAAACACAGCGTTCGATGACTTGTAATAATCGGCTAATCGGTGATGCGGGATAGTTCCAAGCGCAACTATATGGTCCTGCACCCCTAGTTTCATCGACAGAAATTCAATTTTCCTGAATTTCTCATGTTGTTTCGGAACTGTCAGTGAGAACTTAAATTGTCTCAGCCCGTTGTCCAAGAGCGCTTTTGCGACTTCGGGGACAATTAGGAGGTTCTTGTGGGGATAAGGGTTTGCCGGAACAAATATTGTAAATTGATTTTTGTCCTGTTCTCGATGGCTATTGACAAGAGTTGACTCGAAAATATTACTATAAGTATTTCGAGTTAAAAAAATGCGGTCCGAAGGAAAGCCCAAGATTCGGGCTACACGCTCTGCCACGGTGTTTGTCTGAACCGTCAAATAATCGCTATTCAAGAATGAACGTCTTGCAGCGTACATAACTACTTTTTTCTTGATAATTTCTAGGGAACTCATCAGCTTTTCAACGCTAGCGGTAGGATAAATCAAATGAGGCTGATTGAATCCTACTAAATGAATTGCTTCTGGTCGCCAGTATACTGGGCCAGCAAAAGACCAAACCAGATGTGGCTTAACTTTTTTTTCCGCATGATTCATAAGCATCGGGCTGAAAACTTTTTCTATGAGACCGTAATTAGTAGATGATTTAGCCACGCTAGCAAAATTGTCTGCAGCGCCAGGGGATAATTGGGTAAAAACCTCATTACGTATAGCGAGATGCCACTCGATTGCTGAATTGCTTCCTAAATTTTGGACACAAGCCAATACTCCCTGCAAAGCTCCACCAGAAATGACTCGTGAACAATCTAACAGAACACGCATATTCTATCCACTTTGTATGTTTCTAAATGTCTCTAAATCTCTGCAGAAGGAGAAGTTCTTGTTGCTTTGGCAATTATGCCGTTGAAGCCTTGCTGAACCGTAATATCGCTGAACCCTTCAGTTAGTAACCAATGTCTAACTGTTGAAACTTTCTGAGGGTGGTCGTGAACTGGCGAATACCTGTCATAAGTATCAAGAATAGACCATTCTCTGTTGATTTCATCAGATAGGCCAAGATGAGAATATTCGACAATTGGAACCAATCTGGCCCCAACTCTTCCGGCAATCCGCCGTAGAGCACTTGCGGCTGGTATCAGATGTGGAGTTACGTTAGAAATAGCCCTGTAAAGTTTTTCTTTATTCATTCTCTTGGTGAACGGCCTAAGCAAGTATTTCCAGCTAAGATACGCTGCTATATCAGCCCTATAAATGTCTATTACTATTTTCCCTCCTCCTGGTTTCACCATCTTAGCCAAACATCTGAAGGCTTTTGCAGGGTCAGGTGTGTGCTGCAACACCCCTAGGCAGATTACCTTATCAAAAATTCCTTCGGGAAAAGGGATGTTGAAAATGTCTCCTTGAAACAGATGTAGCCTGGAATTGCTACCGTTGTTTGCCCAATTGGCGTCCACCGCATTCGAATAATCGAAAGAAAAAATTTTAGCGCCAGTCGACAGAAGAACTTCAGTAAAACGACCAGCGCCAGCCCCGGCTTCCAAAATTAATTGGTTATTTAGGTTAGAGGACCAACCGGACGTCTCAAAAAGTCTGTCGCGACTCACTGTCAAGCCAGTATAACTGTCCAGTTGAGTTTTACGATGAATGTTCCATTGAAGGCCGAAAGAGCTAGCATAATTCTCTGGCTCGACAAATCTGGGAATGAATTCATGTATTGAGTAAACTTTATTGTTGCCTAAAGACATCAATCTGCCCGAATAAATTTCCCCCGCTCTTTCTGCTTCAATCTCCAGGCGTAACTTTCCACCAGTATCAGGGCATCTTAGATAATCCAAAAAACTAACACGCAAACAAGACCTCCCTTTTCAATGGGACGCATTCTATTGCCGCCGCCGCTGATTGTGTCAAAACATCACATAGATGAAAGGTGAAACATCTTCGTCTAACTCTTCAGTTACGATCAAGCTCTTAGCAAGGTCAGCTAAAGATGCCTTTAGAGTAATAAGTTCATATTGTGATTGAGACATCCACAATGATTCCAATTGCTTTTCAAAATTATTAGGTCCCGACACAGCGCCATTCTCAAAGTCGTCTTTGTTCATAGAGATTTTCATGCGATTAACGAAGTAACTTGGCGCAGTCTCATCAAAATCATTTGCAAAGTAAGCTTTCCGTATTTCCTTCACCTTTCGTGAAACAGGCAGCAACTCATGCTTGAAAAAATCCTCAATACGCTCATTTCCCATTTTTGACTCAATCCAGTTCGAATTCCGTCTGCCACGTCGAGTCGTGGTGTGACTCGGGCTGCATTCGTTTCCAAACGAGACAATCTTCCAGGACAAGCAGATCCATCTCTGTGCGCATGAAGCAACGGTATGCGTCACTTGGGGAACAAACGATCGGCTCGCCACGAACATTAAATGAGGTATTTACGACAACCCCATAACCTGAAATATCTTTAAATGCCCTGATGACCCGATAGTAATCGGGGTGATCATAAGGATTTACGGTTTGAATGCGAGCGCTGTAATCAACATGCGTAACTGCCGGAAGATCCGATCTTGGCTCGTTGACGACGTTTAATATATCAACCCCGTTGCGCAAAGCCTGGCGCAAGTCAGTGGGCAAGCGTCGTTCCTCGCGAACTGGTGCCACAATCAGCATGTAGGGACTTTCGCTATCTAATTCGAAATATTCGGAGCAGTCTTCCAAAAGCACGGAGGGGGCAAAAGGACGAAATGATTCTCTGTGTTTGATCTTGAGATTCATGACAGATTGGGTCTCTTTTCTACGAGGATCACCAAGGATTGATCGGGCTCCTAAAGCTCGCGGGCCGAACTCCATTCGCCCAGAAAAAAAACCCACGATTTTACCTTCTGCTATGGCCTGTGCGATGATTCGAGTACGATTTTCAAGACTTATGACACGCTCATAAGGATATGAATTTCGTTCCAGAAATGCGCTTATCTCCTGTGGTTGAAATCTTGGGCCAAGGTAGCTTCCTTTTTGGGAATCACGACCGTCATCACGGACACAGCGCGGAATCCCAAAATAATTGTGGGAGACAAGCAAAGCCGCTCCTAGCGCTCCGCCAGCATCACCAGCCGCTGGTTGAATCCAAATATCGTCAAAGATATTCTCACGGCAAATTTTGCCATTCGCGACACAGTTAAGCGCCACACCACCTGCCATTACCAGTTTGTCGCAGCCAGTCTTCTTTCTCGCATGGCGAACCAAGAGAACAACCACTTCTTCAGTCACTTTTTGGACAGACGCTGCGAGATTGATTTCTCTTAAGGTGATGCGAGATTCCGAATTCCGTGGCGGGCCGCCAAACAGAGTTTCGAATCGTTCATTAGTCATTCTGAGACTATGAAGGTACCCGAAATACTCCGTATTGAGCCGATATGATCCATCAGTTTTTACGTCAATAAGGTTTTTACGAATAAGATCATAATAGGTAGGTTCACCATACGGCGCAAGGCCCATAAGCTTATATTCACCGGAGTTGACCTTGAAGCCACAATAATAAGTGAAAGCGCTATAAAATAGTCCAAGTGAGTGCGGATAGTCTATTTCCTGGAGCAGTTGAATTTCACGACCTTCACCCATGCCAACGGTGGTTGTGGCCCATTCACCCACTCCATCGAGCGTCAGAATTGCGGCAGACTCGAACGGCGATGGGTAGAATGCCGAGGCCGCGTGGGCCATATGATGCTCTGTCACGAGCAGTTTATCCAATTTGCCAAGGGAGCCGAGCGACTCTCGCACCAAGTCCTGAACCCAGATCTTAATGCCCAGCACCGAAGCGCATGCTTTAGTAAATTGCTCTTTACTGCGTTCACCAATAGATATGCAACTCTTTAAAACCCTATCCCAAGTTAACAATGGATGATCGTAAAATACAATCGTATCCAACTCAGAGGGTTCAATAAACGCCTCTTCAAGGCAGTAGTTAATGGCGTTCTTCGGAAATCGCGGATCGTGTTTCCTGCGTGTAAATCGTTCTTCCTGAGCCGCCGCGACTATTTCACCGTCGCGAACGATTGCCGCCGCTGAGTCATGATAGAATGCTGAAATACCAAGGACAGTCTTACTCAATATATTTATGTTACCTTCTTCATGCCAAGCAGATCCATAACCACTGGCGCAAGAGAGGCGGCTATGGCCACATGCCCCGCGGGAGTAGGGTGGATGTCTTGGGCAAAACGAAACGAGCGCCGCTCAGTTGGTGAATATTTCAACAGGCTGGGCAATGGATCGTGGACTAAACACGGGTTTGAATCGGCCAACTCCGAAAAACGTGATTGATAGCCAGATGGGTCCGCTGTCCCTTCAACGTGCTGATAAAGTGGCAGCGGCATTACAACAACAGGTTTGGGTACGGCAGCAATAAATTTTTCTAGTATGGCTCGCATCAACAACCAGTACGAATTTTGAGGATCATCATACTCCGGCAATGGTTGGTAATGTAAAGCTCTCTGTGTTAGGTCTTTCAGTCCGACCCTGTTCATTATCTTTCGCAGGCTAGCGAACCGTCCTCCAGTGTCTACAAATTCTCTTGACTGTTCAGGTAGATCGGCCTCTTTGATCGGTTCACGTCCTACCGGTACACCGTGGAGTTCAAGACTACCATTTATAAGAGTGAAATATGGTTTACTAAATAAGACTGTATTGCCTTGCTCATTCTGATAGGGACGATAGCGAGCGGCAATTCGACGTATGTTTTCGACTAACACGGTAATAATCGTTAGGTCTGCCCTGATCTTGGATGCGTATTCCATGAACGCCAGATAATGTTGATCCGGGGCTGTGCCTGGTAGTCCGAAATTGTACACTTCTGCATTGGCCAACGCTTCGATCTTATCACCATAGCGTTGTCCGTTTGATACACCATCACCGGCGGTGTAGGAATCGCCAAACAGCAGAACACGCTTCATGAATGGTGTGGGATCGGTCTTAAATTCGTGACAACATCGAAATCCGCTGGAGTTAGTTTGAATGAGATATCCGCCACCCTCATGGGGAATTCTAGCCTTAAGGTTAGGGATAAACCTGTAGCCGATCACCGGATGGTATTCAAGAATTTGTCTGGTCATCGTTCAATTATCGCTACCAGATGTCTTAGCAAGTCACTTTGTATTCTCGCCGCCAAAGCTCAAACATCACGAGACCGAACAGTCGCTCGCTATTAGAACGGCCCCTAGCTTGGCCATCAAGAAGTCGAATGACAAATCGCCGGTCAAACAAGCTGCCGTCGGATTCCAACAATACCTGCCGAAAATAGTTACCCCACTCTCGACCATGGAGCCAGGAAGCCAATGGAATACTAAAACCCTGTTTACGTTGAATGTCAAATTCTTTGGGCAGCAGTTTACGGGCCAGCATTTTGGGCAAAATTTTTCGGTTTGAGGTTGTAGTTTTCAAATGAGAAGGGACTTTGCCAAATGCGAATTCGATAATCCGGTAATCCAACCACGGCGCACGCACTTCGAGGGAATTAAGCATAGCCGCTCTGTCTACCTTTACCAGGATGTCTTCTGATAGGTAATTTTCAAAATCCATACGGGTCGCGCGTTGGAGCAGATCATCATGTTTGGGAATACGTTGATCCCGAATGCTTTCTGCCGTCGGACATCTCTGTCCATGTGGTTCTAATCCACTTTGAAGGAGATTCTTCCTTTCGTCTTGCCCGAAATAATATGCAACAAGTGGCAGTTTCCTAAATAAATCAGTCCCCAAGACTTGTAACCAATTGCGCCCTTTGAACCCCAGAGGCAAGAAGGCAGTCGCTGCCTTGGCAATACCTCTCCGGAGTGTGAATGAAATCCAATTCAGGTTTTCCTTTGTCCACAATAAACGATCGTAATGAGCATATCCACCAAAAAGCTCGTCGCCTCCATCACCTCCCAGTGCGACTGCGCAGTGCTGGCGAACGAGTTTGCTGACCAAGTATGTAGGGATCATAGAAGAATCTACTATGGGTTCATCGAACTGTCGAGCCAAGCGTGGTAGCAATTCGACCGTTGAGGATTCAGCCTCCAGTTCGATATGTTCTGTGCCGAAATACCTTGCGACCAGCCTTGCGTGTTCAGTTTCGTCGTGCTCCGTATGGTCTGGGAATCGTATAGTGAATGTCTTCACTCGTGAAGCTGACCGTTGCGCCATCGCTGTTGTGAGGCTGGAATCGACGCCACCGCTAAGTAAAATGCCAACCGGAACATCGGCGACCAGTTGTCGCCGGACAGAGTCTCCTAGCAGGCTTTCCAGCTCCTCCGCCAACTCTGTTTCGTTCGTCTTTCCAAGTCCATTTTGGGACTGAGGTTCCCCTGGTAACTGCCAATAACGCCATACTCGCGACGTGCCACTATCGACATTGAAGGTTAGAGCATAAGCAGGCGGTAGTTTTTGCACCTCTTGTAGAATGCAACGATCGCCAGGCACGTATCCGAAAGCCAAATAGCAGTCCAGAGCTTCTGGGTCGATACGTCTAGGAAAATTGGGGTCTGCCATTATTGCCTTTAATTCTGAAGCAAAGGAGAGCGAACCATTACGACATGCATAGAATAGCGGCTTCTCGCCAGTCCTGTCTCGCGCCAAAAATATACGCCGTTGCTGGCCATCATACACACCGAACGCAAACATACCGTTGAAATGTGAAAGACACTCAGTGCCCCATTCATTATAAGCTGCAAGTATGACTTCAGTATCACTGGTGGATCGAAACTTGTGTCCCTTGGCCCCTAAATCTTTCCTTAAATCGAGAAAATTGTAGATTTCACCGTTGAACACGATGGTCAATCTGCCAGTCTCATCTTGCATAGGCTGATGACCGGCCGGACTCAAATCGAGAATCGATAGCCTTCGATGACCCAATCCCACCCGCTTGTCATCCGACCACCAAAGACCTGAATTATCCGGTCCGCGATGAATCATTGTGTCACGCATTGTGACCAATAGATCACGATTGAGGATTGGTAATTGGGATACTATGCCTACTATACCGCACATTTTTCTAGTGGATCAACCTAATGTGGCCTTGCTACATCACAGGTGGGGCGTGTAGCCGAGCTGGTTCTTGATTAAAACAATTGCTCGATCACAGGCCCCTTCACCCAGGATTGACAGTGCCAAAGTGTAAAAATAATAATGCCATGTCGAATTAATTTGCGTTTCTTTGGCTAACCTAAAAGAAAATCGCATGAACTGGCATAACCCTCTCTTCCTTTGTATCGATAAAAAAGGGTATGAATATTTTGAAAGGTCCCGACGGATTAGATCCGTTATATTAGAGTTGTTCTTTTTATCAAAAGACTGACTGATTTCGAAAAAGCCTTTAGTAAAATTGATCGAGTTGTCGAAAGTTACTTCCCCTGGAGTGTAACGACCTTTTTCGGAACTTGATGCGCCGAACTGAGGCTTGTCTTTCCGAAATGATTGTGCCCCAATTGCCACTGGAATATCTGAATAAACCGCTTCTTCTCGAGAGCATATTTCAAGAACCAAATAGAGCTGATAGAGTAATGTGCCATCGAAGTGGTTCGTAGAATATTTTAGTGCGCTTTCTCTTTTGAAAGTTACCCCGCAAATCGATACACTTCTTTTATATAGCCAAGCACAAGTCGCTAGGCTAGGGGGAAACCGCTGAGAACGAGGTAGATAATTAAATGATTCCAGCGTGCCATCAGGATGCTGTCCAAAATATGATCGTAACACATAACCGACATCCAAATTTTCTTTTAGGAAAGCCAAGAACCTATCGAGCGAGTTTTCTTGAAACCAGTCATCGTCGCCCATAAAAAGTACAAACACGCCTGACGCTGTCTTAATAAGTCTACGTATGTTAGCATCATAGCCAAGGTTAGCCTCGTTTTCTTTATATGCGACTTTATATTTCGTAGCCTTCAGAAATTCTTCAACAATGTGTCGAACTTCTTCTCTCTTCGGGGCGGCGTCTTCGCAAATAACAATCTCAATCAGAGACGGATCGCAATCAATTGTTCTTAACAAGTTGCCCAGTTGTGCTGGACGGTTATAACTTGGAATACAAATTGATAATAATGGTCGGTCAGGGGGTCTTGTCACGGACAGCCTCCTTTGATGATTTCATTACAGGGATACCATTTGAAAGCGGATAGGATGAGTTACACCTGTCACAGGTTATATGGTCAGACTTGCGCGTCAAATCAGCGCAATCACATATCGGGCATTGCAAAAGATCCATTATATCGATGGTACGATTACGATCTCGCTGAGATAGCAACTGACGCAACAACATCAAAACAACTTCTCGTGATCTATTTCTTAAGGCACTTAACCAATTAGTTGCGGTGTTTGCGATACAGCGGGGTGGCGGGTCGGGCCAACCAGCATCTGCATCGGGGTTGATCACCTCAGACTTGATATTGTTTTGCCAATAAAATCGGACATGGAACTCGAAAGGATGCGAGGTAATACATTGCTTCACGAAAACGGGTTTTGCGCGGTCTTCGTACAGATCGATCAATTCTTGATCTACTATCCAAAATGGCTTCTTGGAAATTAACAGCGTGTCTTTGCGAAGAGTTATTTCCAGCCTATGATTGCGAAACGGGTTGACCCTCTCTGTGAAGGCATCCGGCACTTCGATGTAACCGCCTTTAGCGACACGAGAAAGTTCTGCAAGAAATTTCCCAGGGTCAGGTGAATGTTCCAAGACGTGCGAAGCGATAACAAAGTCAAAAGCTTTGTCCTTGAACGGTAATTTTTCTACAAAACCCAGGATAGTGGGCCGATCATTAACCAAAGGCGTCCATCCCCTGTGAGGAGTATCTTCATAAGCGTCGAGCAACACGTTTGACCGAGGGTATGGATTATTTCCGGAGCCTACTTCTAATACCAGCGCTTCTTTAGAGACAGGGCAGTGCAGTCGTCTTAACGACCAAGCAAGTTTGTCAAGGCCCAGATACCTGGACATCAACATCGCTAACGATTGTTGTTTTAACCCATTAGTTTTTTGTGACATTCAAAATCCCATCCAAAAATAGGAACGTGAATTCTAGCAGTGGATATGTTGTTTTTGGACAAAATATGCTCGGTTTTGCGATGGCAGCAATGAAGTTTAATATGAAGCAGATTTAATTCTTGTTCTTAACTTCTCAACTTTTCGGGCCACAATTCGATCCAAAAGAAAGGCAAAAATGATCGAAAATAGAATCTGCATCGAAATGATAATGAACGAGTTTGTAAAGGCGAACTTGTCCATTAAATAATCTACAACCCTTATCACAAAAACGTGGCCAATATATAGAGGGTAAGATAGTTCCCCCACTAGCCTGTCAATGGAGCTTTTGTTTTGAAATATGAAAGTTAATGGGACAAATAGTGTGAAGACAATGAAAAGAAAAAGTGTCTTGTACATTTCTGCTAACGGAACCCAAGGATAAATTATGCTCAGACCGATGAGAAAGAAAACGCCTATTTTATCAATTTTGAGTTTACTTTCTTGCAGAAATTTCTCCCAAATTGGAAGTAGTATCTGGTGTGACAATGCGCCAAACAAGAATAGTCCCAGTTCAAGTGGAAAAAATCTATAGGTCCAAGGATCCTCCCAACCCACTCCATTTCTTAGGAAGATGACTCGCAAGAGCAACGATGCAGACAGGAGAGAGAAAATTTTCCGCTTATCTCGCAAGATGAATGGCGCAACTAAATAAAAAGTTAACTCTACGCCAAGTGTCCATGCCTGTGGAACGAGGAGGCCGCGGCATAATACGATGGCTGAATCGTGATAATCAGCGACAAAGGTTAAACTGCCGTTGTGAATTCCTAAAAACATGACCCAGTCTTGTCCAAAAATAAACAGATTTGAAGCTACTAATAGCGCATATGCATCAAATGGGACAGTTCGATACATGTCGAGAAATCTTGGATTAGCAATTACACAAGCCATCAAATACAACAGCGCTACAACGTAATACACAGGGTAGAGTCTTAGACACCGGTTCGCATAAAATTTTACAGGATCTTGATACGTTTTGTTATTTAAAAGAATGTAAGAAATTAAGAATCCTGAAATGATATAAAAAAGCTGAACAGAATTTCTCGTGCCAATACCAAATGGGAGCCCAGAATGATTAATTAATACCGTAAGAGCTAATATTGTTCGTAGAATTCCCATATGAATCTCTTACAAAAAATCTTCAAACAATGTCTGATGCCACAATTAACTAAGAAGCTTGGGAGCGATCGCAGGTGCGGCAATCAGGCAATCACCTCTTATCGTTATTAGGTTTCCAGGCGAAATTTCCTTGAGCAAGCGCACCGTGCAGTCAATTTTGGGATAGGGAGGGCAAAAGGTACCCTGCAATCTATTTTGAAGACTATCAAACAATCGCACGTCATCGACAACTATTACATCCCCCCCCCCCCCCGCCCCCCCCCCCCCCTTACCCCCCTGACTCAAAGCAAGCGGGGGCGCTTGCCCGGCTT
>JAJYDQ010000017.1 GCA_021777225.1 Deltaproteobacteria bacterium | reverse complement strand
CATCAGTTCATCGGGGAGAAACACGCCTGATCCTACTGGATCTTCAGTGCCCAGCCTTGCTGCGGCAAGGCCACAAGCCCGTCCGGTTTCCCTCAGAACTACCATTTCAGTCAGCTCATCGTTGATATGCGGTACTTCTTCAAGGCCCTTATACTCCTGGATAAGTTTGCAGGCCCCTATAATCTGATTCATAAAACCGACCTTACATGTGCCTCCACAAGTCATGCGATGAGTCCTGGCGAACCTGACTACAAAATTCAGGGAATACTTTGTTTCGCCGCAATGGAATACACGGTCCCACGGGACGAAAACATTGTCGAAAACCACCATCGCTGTTTCTCTTTGCCCGAACAATGGATTGCCAAGTTCATCAATGTGGTCGGCCGACTCTCTTTCAGCGGAGTAGGGCGAATATTGACAAACATAAGTAATACCTTCAGCGTCGGATGGCACAGCGAACGCCACAGCGTAATCGGTCTCGTTTTCCGTTCTGGCGTTTTGAGGCAGCACTACCAGCTCGTCACACGCGTAAGCGCCGCTGATATTGATCTTTGCCCCTCTCACAACGATGCCGTCCGAGTTCTTTTCTACTATTTTCAGAGAGAGATAAGGATCAGGCCAATCGATGGCACGTTTCATCCTGTGTCCTCTGGGTTCTGTCAATGCTCCGGCTACTGAGAGGTCTTCCCGCTGTACCATTTTCAGGTATTCAATAAATCTGGGGTGATATTGTGTGCCCAGGTCTCTATCCATTTCCCACGTTGTCGAAGCCAACGCATGGAACGCGTCATAACCCACACACCTGTAAATGCAGGTGCCAAGGTTTTCGGCGGTAAATGTTCCAGCCTCCGCTTTCGACACAAGATCTTCAACGCTGGCGCTGACATGAGTGTAACGATTGACTGTCTCGTTTATTAGCGGAGAATAGCAACTCATAATCTTTGAATACTCCGGATCCAGCGCCCATCTGTAGCTCGCCTTATTTGATTCAACCACAGTTCTGGTGTTAGGATTTTCAAGAATATTCTCCACTCTTTTTCCATTCATGAATACTCTTGGTTTTTTATCGCGTAGTCGAGCCTCGAACTCTTCGGGAGTTTTTAGAGCCATTAATCAAGCCTCCTTGAAAAACATTTCATTAAGCACAACCATTCCAAACTTTGGTTGAGCCGTTTCCAAATAACACGATATTCTTCAAACATTCCAAAGCTAAAGTAATTCAGATGTCCAATTTCGCCGGTTGGGTCTTTGATCTTAAAGCTACTACCATTACAGCGACATAAGAGGCCCCAGCTTTCCTGACAGCCTTAGCGGCCTCGGACACCGTCGCTCCTGTAGTTGAGACATCATCAACAATCAAAACTCGCTTGTTTGCAATCCGTGCCGGACCGCAAACCTGAAAAGCATTCTTGAGATTTACAAGTCTCCTTGCACGGGAAAGTCCTACCTGAGGCTCTGTGTCGCGACTCTTAGCCAGCGATGTTCGATCAAGGACAATTCCGATTTCCCTTGAAAGTCTTTCCGAAATCGTTATGACTTGGTTAAAACCTCTCCCCACCAGACGTTTTCGGTGAACCGGAACAGGAACAATAGTGTCAAACGTCTCATTCGAATAATGGGTCTTATAGGCTTCTATAAGAAGTTCAGCGACAGGTCGAATATTAAATAGGGATGAATTGAATTTCAGCCTCGTGATAGCCGCGCGAACAGATTGTTCATAGTAAACCCCATATCGGGCCTTGTCAAAAGGAGGGGGGCTTGCAAGACATCTTCCACACAACAAGGAATGGCAGTCGTCGAAAGTGTCCAGAGGCAGGCCGCATAAATCGCAAAAAGGTTGAGATACCAACCTAACGGAATCTCTACACTCAGGACAAATTACAGAGCCTGTGCCATAACTCCCCGCTCCGCAAAAATAACAAACCTCCGGGAAGATCACAGAAGAAACAGAATCAAAGATCATGGAAAGAATATCTCGATTTATCACATGCCTGCTCGGACCGCGACAACAGTAAATATAGGGTTTTTCCCATAGAACGTAACCCAGACTATTTCACAAAATACAATATCCCTGACCGAATTGTCTCGTGAATTCGTGGTTTCCTGATGAAATCGGTTCGAGACTGGTTGACCAGTCCATAGGTCCCGGGATCGGTGAGATATCAGATCTGAATATCTATAGTATTCAGAAGAAGTTTCTGTTCCTGTGTCTTTAGTTTTAGGTCCTTTATCGTTTGCTCGAGTTCGGCAACGTCAACCAGATTGGATTGAGCGTTCTGAGACTCAGAAAGCTTGAGGCGCGTCTCCTTCAACTCTTCAGCAATAATCATTCAGTTTCGACAACTGGAAAATATATTCTAAATTCGGTTCCCTTCCCGGGTTCACTCTCACAGGTTATGTAACCACCATGTTTTTCCACGATTCCCTGGACAACAGAGAGGCCAAGTCCGGTTCCCCTTGTAGAGCCTCTTTCCTTTGTTGAGAAAAATGGTTCAAATATTCTCGAAAGTGTTCCCTCGTCCATTCCTCGTCCGTTATCCGAAACATGTAAACCAACATACTTGCCAGGTTTCACTCCGTGGTGGAACCTGCAATATTCATCATCCAAACGCACAATCTTCGTCGCAATCTTGAGTTGTCCACCATCCGGCATTGCCTCTGCCGCATTTACAGCGAGGTTCATGACCATCTGATCCATTTGGTTCGGGTCGGCATGGATCACGGTCGGTTCATTGGTTAAGTCAATTTGGAGATCTATCTTTTGAGGAAGAGCGCCAGGCATTAAAACCAACAACTGTCGAATCTGGTCATTAAGATCAAGAGAAGCCCGGCGAATTGGGGCCTCTTTACCGAACAGGAGAAGCTTCTTTACAAGGTCAGCTCCCCCTTTAGCCGTCTTAATGATGGTTTGGAGGTCTTTGTGAGCCGATTTGTCCACGTTCACACGAGTCAGCAGAAGATCACAATAGCCAATGATGACCTGGAGCATGTTGTTGAAATCATGGGCTATGCCTCCAACAAGAGTCCCCAGGGCCAGTGTCTTTTGAGATTGAAAAAGTTGAGCCTGAAGCTCCTGTTTTTCCCGCTCAGCCCTCAAACGATCGGAAACATCTCGCACTATCTGACATATTAACGTCCTGCCCTTCAAAGTAATAGGAACGGCTGATATTTCCACATGAACGATCTCACCATTTTTTTTCTTGTGTCGCCCAGCAACTATTGCCCCGCCATTCAGACTGGAGAGCGCATAAATGGACTCACGACAAGATTCCGGTTCAATGGTGAGATCCAGGGTATTCATGCCAAGTAATTCCTGCCTGGAATAACCCCAAAGCGTTTCGGAGGCTTCATTGGCGTCGAGGATTTCAAACGTGTCAGGATCAATGAGGGCTATACAATCCTTTTCTTTTGAAAAGATAATACGATATTTCTCCTCACTTTCTTTTAGCTCTTCGGCCGTCTGTCTATGTTGAGCAATTTCAAGTAGCAGTTTTTCGTTGGCGATTTTTAATTCAGCGGTGCGTCGCTCGACTCTGAGTTCGAGTTTGTGTGAGGCGTCTTGTAAAGACTGCCCCATTTCATTAAATGTAGACGCCAGTAATCCCAGTTCGTCACGACCAATGGGAGGTAATCGGTATGACAAATCGCCAGACATAAAAGCTTTAGATCCCTCATGTATTAACTTCAGCTTTTCCAAAAATGTCCTTTTAAGGATAAAATAAAGAATGCCCATCAAGAATATCGACGACACCACTATGAGGCCAACAAAATAATTCCTCATTCTTATGAGGGGTTCGTAGATCTTCGTCCTGTCGCTGGCAATGACAAGTTTCATGTTAGCTTTTCCGAACGACAGTTGTTTTTCTTTCCAGACCACATCAGGAGACCTGATTAGTTTTCTGTTGGAAAAGTGAGGCTCGGCGAATATTTCCCCCTTTTCATTAACAAGAGCGACATGGGTCACAGGATTGTCAACGGCAACCAATTCCCGGCGCACACTAGCTAAAAGAGCGGCTAGCTCATCCTGCCAGTCATATGAGAGCAACACCCATCCGAGTTGGGCTGTCCCCTTAAAAACTGGGGTGACAAACCATTGACTTATCTTTGGTTTAATTCCGAGCAATGACAGATAAGGATCCGGGGTTGGGTCGCCAACAACAGTTTGGGGAGCGATCGGCCGTTCCAGAAAAATCGGCGCCTTAACATTCAGGCCTAACAACTCCTCCCCTGAGATCTTGTTCCCGTGCTTGTCTATTGTGGTGACAGCGAACACATCCCCATCAAGCGTTACGATCATGATGTAATTGTAGAAAGGATATATTTCTAGCATCTGGTTTAAAATCTGATTCACTCCAATGCTCACATCAAGAAACAGCGCCCTTGAAATGGCGGGATTACGGGCAATGATTTCAGAAGTTTTTTTGGTATCCGATGAGTTTTCATCAATGTCAGTCGCCGCGGAATCCAGGTTGGAAGTCAATAAATTGTCAATTTCCCTATGTAACGCCTCTTTGCTCTGTTGGAAGGCGACCCGGCCCACGACCGCCATCACAATTAGGACCGAAAGGCTTACTAATAGGACAACCTTTGACACAATTCTCATGACAATTTTCTCAGACGCCTATTCAACATATTGAACATTTTGTAATTTGTCTTCTGGAATGTTAATGCCGAGTAGTTTTATGCTTTTTCTATTTATCAAGGTCAATGGTGGTTCTTGAATCCTGGATTGTAGTCGTTCGGGGCTAGTGTTGTCCTTTAAAATTCTTACAGCCATCTCTCCGGACATTTCGCCCAGAACATAAAAATCAGCCACTATGCCGAAAGTCGAGCCCTGCTCAACGCCTGTTTTATTGGAACTTAAGATTGGGACCTTTTTGTCTAAAGAGACCTCAATGAGAGCTTGTTCTCCGCCGCTCTGCATAAGCGTATCCGTAGTTGTCATGAACACGTCCACTTTGCCGACCAGTTTTAATGCGGCAGTGCGTACTTCATCTAACGATTCAAGAGGTGTATCGATTACATGAATATCTTCCTTTTTGGCCAAACGAATCATATTGGCGGCCTGGATTTTTGAATTTGGCTCCTTGTTTCGTCGAAAAATAGCGAGAGACCGAGTCTGTGGAAGCACAATTTTGAGCAACTTGATGTAATTGGTTATTTCCACATAATTGCTGGTTCCCACCAGATTGTTCCCGGAATAATCGAAGGATTCGATAAGCCCGCAATCAGACGGATATGTCACTATGGAAAAAACAATGGGTGTGTTTTCAGGCATGATCTGTTTCATGATCACTGTGCCAGGAGTGGTCAATGAATACACCAGATCCACTCCAGCCTCTTTGAAAGATTCAGCGATCTCCCGCTGCCTTGACGGGTTCAGTCCACAGCTTTGATCCAGGTAAACCACGTTCCGGCCCACAACAAACCCGCCTCTGGCCATTGCGTCTTTGAATCCCTTAACACTATCAGGATAGCCCGTCCACTCGGAGACGCCAATTTTATAAACCTTCTCAGGGACGCTCTCAGTGGCTAGGGTTAGGCAAGGAAAGAGAATGCTGAGCCATGACAAGAAAATAATTAATTCAACTCCAACGCTCAGTCGATGAGACGGACGTGACTTTCGCGAACGAAAATGGTGTCTCATGGTCATTCCCCTGACTTAAGGTTAAATCGCAATTATCAAATAAGCAATAGGCCCACAACAGCCAAAATCTACTACGTGATTTAGACCTGAAGAGTTTCGCTCATCGTGGAAGTTCAACTTCCTTCAACAAAGGTGCTTTTTGTCTAGACACTAATGTCCGTTTCATACTACTGTTCCATGCGGAAATAAAAAGGTTGAGATCGGCCGGAAATTCAAAGTGACCATTAACAGAGTTTATTAGAACTGGTCCTCAGAGTGACTGAGATCCTGTTTTAGGGGAGTTTTTGACAAAAACACAGCACACCTTGATTCAAGGGCATAAGTCATTCTTGCCCGATAAGGAAACCTTCTCATTCTCGTTCAGATCATAGAGATACAAGATCTTTCAGGGAGTGAACATCAATGGACTTCACAAAAGTGACAGAGGGCGATCTGCTCTGGGAACCCTCAGATGAATTTAAAGGCGAAGCCAGTATCACCCAGTTCCTTCAGTTTCTTCTGAATAATAAAAAACTAAGTTTTGACTCATACGACGACCTTTGGAAATGGTCTGTAACAAATCTGGAAGATTTTTGGGTATCTATTTGGGAATTTAACAGGATTCAGACTTCCCAACCATATTGTCAGGCGCTTTCCGAGAGGAAAATGCCTGGCGCTAAATGGTTTGTGGGCGCTAAATTGAATTACGCTGAACATGTGTTCCGTTGGGCCAAGCTAGAAACTCCTGCATTGAAATTTCAATCTGAAATCCGGCCACTAACGGAAATATCTTGGAGCGAGCTTTCCCAGAAAGTGTCCTCAGTGGCGACCGCTCTACGTAATATGGGTGTGAAATGTGGAGACAGGGTTGTAGCCTACCTGCCCAACATACCTGAGACAATCATTGCCTTTCTTGCGTGCGCCAGTATTGGGGCAGTATGGTCTAGCTGTTCACCTGACTTTGGATTCCGAAGTGTTACAGACCGGTTTCGTCAGATAGAACCAAAAATACTTTTTGCTGTTGATGGCTATCAGTATGGTGGCAAAAAGTTCGACTGCCAGCGCACCATCGCCACTTTGCAAGGGTCACTGCCGACACTGAAACACACTATACTCGTCCCGTATCTTTACCCATCAAATGCTTCTTACGAAGTCACAAATGTGCTCATGTGGGATGATGTCGCTAAAGAGACTGGCCCTCTCACTTACGAACAGGTTGATTTTAACCACCCCATGTGGATTGTTTACTCATCGGGAACTACAGGGCTACCGAAGCCCCTCGTCCATAGCCAAGGAGGAATCCTGATCGAGTTCCTTAAATTCACTGGATTACACGTAGATGTAAGGCCGAGAGATTCTTTTTTTTGGTTTAGCACCACAGGGTGGGTAATGTGGAACATCATGCAGGGCGGGCTTTTACTTGGATCAACCTCTGTCCTCTATGATGGTAGTCCCGGTTACCCTGACATGAATGTGCTGTGGGACCTTGCGGAAAAAGCACGAGTTACAGCGTTCGGAGCAAGCGCCGCTTTTATTATGGGCTGCATGAGTCAAAAATTGACGCCTGGAAAAACCAGAGATCTTTCTGCGCTACGAGTAGTCGGCTCTACAGGTTCACCGTTGTCACCCGCGGGATTCAAGTGGGTATATGACTCCGTTAAGGATGATCTGTTGCTCGGCTCAGTAAGCGGAGGAACGGACCCTTGCACTGGATTCCTGGGATCGTGTCCGCTACTTCCTGTCAGAGCCGGTGAACTTCAATGTAGATGTCTCGGTGTCAAAGCTGAGGCCTACGACGAAAACGGCCATCCGGTTGTGGACGAAGTTGGCGAACTGGTCATCACCGAACCAATGCCGTCTCTACCTATTTATCTTTGGAACGATCCAGAAAACAAGCGCTACATTGAAAGCTACTTTGAGGTTTTTCCCGGAGTTTGGAGGCACGGTGATTGGGTAAAGATTACAAGTCGCGGCAGCGCTGTCATCGCCGGCCGATCAGATTCTACCCTCAAGCGAATGGGCGTAAGGATGGGGAGCAGCGAGATATATGGCGTTGTGGACGAGCTTCCGGAGATCTCGGAAAGCCTCATTGTAGGATTTGAGAATTCAAAGGGCAAGTACATAATGCCGCTTTTTGTCGTGCTCAAGGAAGGCGTTGATTTTAGCGACGCATTAAAGGACAAAATCCGGAACGCTATTCGTAATGCCCTTTCCCCCAGACACGTTCCCGATGAAATATATGCGGTGCTGTCTATCCCCAAGACCCTTAACTCAAAGAGACTGGAGGTTCCCGTCAAGAAGATTCTGTCAGGCACGCCGATAGAAAAAGCAGTAAATGTAGATTCTATGATGAACCCGGAATCACTCAAGTTTTTCCAGGAACTTGCGACGAGACTGAACAACGCTCTTTGATTAAATCGACGGATGTTCTGCGGTTATCTTCTCTTTTTGGAGGGATTAGCCTGAGCCGTTCCTTAGCGTAACAGTTTCCAATTTGCAGAAAATAGGAAAGCAGGCCCCGATGAATCTGGATTATTCATGACAGTTCACACTTCAGAGATGCTCGTCCTCGAAGCCAGAGCCATCACCAAGCATTTTGGCGCTCTAACGGCGGTAAACGGGGTATCTCTGTGTGTCAGTCACGGGATAACGTCAATCATTGGTCCTAACGGGGCAGGAAAGACCACCTTTTTCAATTTGCTTGCCGGATTTCTTGTCCCGGACAAGGGGAGGATACTCTATCGTGGGAAAGAAATTACTGGACTTGCGCCTTATGAGATTTCCCAAATGGGAGTTGGAAGATCGTTTCAGATTACCAGTATATTCCCCAACCTGTCGGTATATGAAAATATTCGGGTCGCTTGCCAATCAAGGTCGAAATCGCGATACAATTTCTTCATGTCATGCGAGAAGCTTCCCGGTGTAGAATTTGCCTCACGACAAATTCTCAGCCAAATGGGCTTGGATCACTGGGCAGATTCTCCTGCAAAGAATCTTCCGTATGGCCTACAGCGCTGTTTGGACATCGGCATTTCTTTGGCCACCGAGCCACAAGTCCTTCTCCTGGACGAGCCTACGTCAGGTATGAGCGCCGAAGACACCGCCGTCATTCTTAAACTTATTGCGGAAATTGCCAAATTAATACCCGTAATCCTGATAGAGCACAACATCGACATGGTGCTTAACATTTCGGACAGGATTGCGGTGCTTTATCAAGGTTTGCTACTCGCTGAGGGAACGCCCGAAGAAATCCAAGGGAACCAAGAGGTTCAGGAAGCATATTTAGGAGGGTACTGACTTGCTCGAACTTGAGGACGTGCATTCATATTATGGTGGAAGTCACATACTAAAAGGAATCACGCTCAGAGTTGAAGAAGGACAAGTGGCTACTATTATTGGAAGGAATGGAGCTGGAAAGACGACGACCCTTCGTACAATAATGGGACTGGTTCCAGTCACCAAGGGTTTCATAAAGTTCAACGCAAAAGAGATCACAAACAGGAAACCGTATCGGATAGCCCGAATGGGCGTAGGTTACGTTCCTGAAGAAAGAGCTGTATTCCCGAGCCTTTCAGTCTACGAAAATTTGACACTTCCGATGGCCAGAGGAAGAGAAGGTCGGTGGAGCCTCGAAAAGATATACTCCTTTTTCCCAATTCTTAAGGTCAGAGGCTTTCATAGAGGCTCTCAGTTATCTGGTGGCGAGCAACAAATGCTAGTTATCGCTCGTATCTTAACCATGAACGTGAAGCTCATTATTCTGGATGAACCGACAGAAGGACTGGCGCCGATGTTAGTTCGTGAGATTGCTCAAATTGTTCTGGAACTAAAAAGAGAGGGAATTTCAATACTTTTAGTGGAGCAGAACAGTAGATTTGCTGAGGAGGTCGCTGACTATCATTTCATTATATACAACGGCCGGATCGTTTATGGTGGGACCAATATGGAATTCAAAGCTGATGACGAAATCAGGTCACAGTATTTGGGAGTATGACGGCGCTTGGAGATACTGCGTCTCAAGCGTCCGGATCAACATTAATAAGTGGTGAGGAGGTAGGCGCATGGAAAGGAAATGTTACGCGATATTAACAATATGCTTGCTGTCGATTGCCTTTTTCTTACTGGTCAACGCACCAGCCGTTGCAGAGCCTTTAAAAATATCGGTGCTTACCGATATGTCTGGTCCTTATGCCGGTATCACCGGCGCCAATGTCGAAGCCGCTAAAATGGCCATCGCTGATTTTGGTGGCAAGGTTCTGGGCGAACCAGTTGAATTCGTTTACCGCGACCACATGTGTAAGCCGGACGTAGCCAATCAAAAGGCTAAAGAATTATATGAAAAGGAGCAGGTAGACGTTATATTTGATTGTCCTAACAGCGCAGCGGGTCTTGCCGTAGCAAATCAAGCCAAAATCCACAAGAAACTCTTTATTAATGTTGGATCTGGGACTACCCGCCTAACTGGCCCGGATTGCAACCGTTACACTTTTAAATGGGCCTACAACGATTACATGCTGGCCACAGCAGTTGGACTGTGGGCTGCGGAGAATTTGGGTAAGAAATGGTACACTATCACGGCAGATTACGCTTGGGGTCATGATCTCCTTCACCACTTCTCCGAGGCTTTGAAAGCTAAGGGAGGCACTCTTCTAGGTAATGAAATGGTCGCTTTAGGCACGTCGGACTTTAGTCCCTACATTATAAAAGCCATGAACGCAAAGCCGGATGTCCTGGTTTTACTGAATGCGGGCAAAGATGCTGTTAATTCTACAAAGCAAGCGAACGAATTTGGGCTGAAAAACAAATTGAAAATTATCCATGCTCTTATGTTTATCGAGGACATAAAAGCATCAGGAGATGTATTTGCGGGTGACTATGTGACGGGCGCCTGGTACTGGAAGAGTGATAATCCAGGTTCCAAAGAATTTGTTGAAAAGTGGAAAAAGCAATTTAACAAACCACCGAACTGGATGAACGCCGCAACCTACAGCGCCGTTACCCAGTATCTCAAAGCTGTGGAGAGAGCCAAAACGAAGGATGCTCTTCCGGTTGTCAAGGCATTGGAAGGGCACGAATTCCGTGATCTATTGGCAAACCCCGGAAAGATTCGCGCTGAAGACCATATGGAGGTCGGTAACGCCTACATTTTAAAAGCCAAGCAGCCTGGTGAGATCAAAGAAGACTGGGATTTCTTTGAAGTAGTCGGAATAATTCCACCTGGCAAGGCCTACCAGGATCCCAAAGAGACCGGATGTAAGATGGAAAAAACTGAATAAATCAATGCCATGGCGGGAGATGCGTGTTTTGACCGGGCACTCCTGTCTTGGCTGAGCAGGAAGATTTCTTCGATGAACTTGCAGTTCGTCCTGATGCAGCTTTTTAATGGCCTTATCCTTGGTTCTCTCTACGTCCTTTTAGCGTTGGGACTGTCGATTATTTTTGGGATGCTGGGGATAATAAATTTCGCTCATGGCGCATTTTTTATGCTGGGGGCTTACGCCGCCTACACGATTACAGCATATGTCATACCCGATTTTTGGTTAGCTTTAGTGTGTGTTCCTGTACTAATGGCGATATTTGGCGCCTTTTGTGAGATGGTTCTGTTCAGGCGCCTGTACGAACTCCCCTCCCTTTATATAATGTTGCTCACGTTTGGCTTGATGCTTGTGTTGCAGGATGCCGTAAGGCTTTTGTTCGGGAGCATGGGAGTGCCTTTCAGCACACCAAAGTCACTTACCGGCATGGTAAATCTTGGGTTCATGTACTATCCGAGCTATCGACTTTTTTTGATCGTGGTGACATCCTTGACGGCTTGCGCAGTGTGGTTGTTTCTTTCCAAAACCAAGCTGGGTTGTATCATTCGGGCGGGAACAGACAACCCTAAAATGCTCGAAGCGCTAGGAATTGACATATCCAAGACAATGACTTTAGTCGTAGGACTAGGGGCTGGGCTAGCTGGTCTGGCAGGAGTTTTGGCTGCGCCTATCCAGAATGTCCGTCCGCTGATGGGGATGGATCTTCTTGTGGACTGTTTTGTAGTTGTAGTGATTGGAGGTATGGGCAGTCTTGGTGGGTCTGTTGTAGGCGGATTAATTGTAGGACAAATCATAGCGATTGGGGTCATGGTCTGGCCCCCGATGGCTAACACCCTCATTTACTTTTTCATGGCGGCTTTTCTCCTTGTCCGGCCGAGGGGCTTGTTCGGCCGAGAAGCCTTTCACGAGTAATATCCACATGCATCGAGCACAACTCGCAATGCTGACGTCCTTTTTTGCGCTGGCGCTGATGTTTCCCTTGGTCGCGCCCTATGTGGCCTTGGCAAGCGAAATTTTGATATTTGCTCTTTTGGCCATGTCTTATGACCTGGTCTTGGGATATGGGGGCATGCTTTCTTTCGGTCATGCGGCATTTTTTGGCATAGGAGCATATACCACAGGAATCTTACTGATTAGGGTCTTTCCATCGGTTCCGGTAGCGTTGCTGGGAGCCGTTTGCGTAAGCAGTCTGGCAGCGGCGTTCGTAGGGTATGCAAGCATCCGGAGGCACGGGATCTACTTCACAATGGTAACTTTGGCCTTTGCACAGATGTTTTACTTTATAGCCTTCAAGTGGACAGGTCTGACTGGGGGTGACGATGGATTACAGGGGGTTCCCAGACCCAATATTGGACCGATAGACCTCCATCCAGAAATTAATCTCTATTATTTCATCCTGGCGCTGGTAATCGTTTCAATGTTTGTCATTGTAAGGGTCGTTCATTCCCCAATGGGGACAGCGCTCCAGGCGCTCCGGGAAAACCGAAACAGAGCTATGAGCGTTGGCTACAATGTAGACAAATTTAAGCTCGTTGCTTTCGTGATATCTGGCTGTTTTGCCGGATTGGCGGGAGGCCTCTACGCATTGCTGTTAAACATGGTCCCGCTCGGTTCATTGCATTGGACCACTTCAGGTGAAGTTGTAGTCATGAACATTACAGGTGGAATGGCTACGTTGTTTGGGCCGGTAATAGGAGCCGTGTCAATCATTCTACTGCGAGACACAATCAGCAACTATACAGACGCATGGAGTCTTTTCATGGGTCTCATTTTTATGATAGCCGTGTTTGGATTTCGCGATGGAATTGCAGGATTCTTCCAAAAGAAAATCATACCGAGAGCCAGTGAGATTTTAAGACGAGCGTTTCCCAGGAAACGTTAGGCTGCGAGATGGTTCAAGAATTTTCGAATAAATCGGTTGGTGCCCCAGGAAATCTGATTTCTTTTTACACGCTCATGAATGGGATTCCCTGTTTTGTATACAATGTTTCAGTTCCAGTTCAAAAGGATTTGAGAAAAAGTTAAGACAAATGGAGGAAATCATGAATCAGAGCCATTACCAGTATTGGCCCAAGCGTGTTCCCAAATCCCTTGTCTATCCCCAAACGCCCCTGTATGAATTTCTTCAAACCTCAGCCGCACGGTATCCGGACCGGCCCGCGATCATTTACTACGGGCGACGCATAACATTTTCCGAGATGTGGACCGAGTGCCAACGCTTGGCCGGAGCCATGGCCACCCTCGGGATCAAGAAGGGTGATCGTGTGGCCTTGTACTTGCAAAATACGCCGCATTTCTCCATCGGTTTTCTGGCTGCAATACGGGCCGGCGCCGTCGTGGCGCCCATGAATCCCATGTTAGTGGCCGCTGAGTTTGCCCATATGATCGCGGATAGTGGAGCCAAAATGGTCATTACGACCACAGACTTGTATCCTCGGATTGCAGACACCTGCCGGGATGCGGGTGTCTCGGAAGTCATCGTCGGGTCCTATAGAGACTATTTACCTCCAGAGCCGGAGACGCCGGTCCCGGAATTCATGCTACAGGCGCCATCCATGATCGAGGGGACGCGCGACTGGTTGAGCACCCTGGCTGAAGCCTCCGAACCTCCCACTGCTTTATTTAGTGTCGATGACGTATGTCTCTTGCCGTACACAGCAGGTTCCACAGGTAATCCGAAGGGATGTATGCACACCCACGCTACTGTCACCGCCAACGTTCTTGGCTCTATCGTCTGGAGCGCATCCACTTGCATGTCTGTGAATCTGGCCACTTTGCCGCTCTTTCATGTTACCGGGATGGTCCATAGTTTCCTGGCTCCCATCGCTGTAGGAGCGCCCTGTGTGCTTCTTACCCGCTGGGATCGTCAGGCGGCGCTGATGGCCATCGAGAAATATGGTGTTAGCGTTTGGCCAAACATAACCACGATGTTGACTGATCTTTTGGCCACGCCAGACATAGAAAAACGGAACTTGAGTTCACTGGACTTCGTAGGCGGTGGTGGCGCTCCACTGCCCGCAGTTCTGGCCGAAAGATTCAACAAGATTACCGGACTAGCGTTCGTCGAGGGTTATGGGCTTACAGAGACTATTTCCCAGACTCACTGGAACCCGCCGGATAGGGCCAAACCGGGCAGCATCGGTATTCCCGTGTTCGGCGTTGACGCTCGCGTCATGGAGATCTCGACATTCAAGGAAGCGCAGACGGGAGAGCAGGGCGAAATCGTAGTCAACGGTCCCTCTGTTTTGAAGGGCTACTGGAACAAACCTGAAGAGACCGAAGAAGCTTTCATCGAACTGGAGGATGGCAAGAGATTCCTCAGGACCGGCGATATCGGCCACATGGATGAAGAGGGCTATTTTTATGTGTCGGATCGGCTGAAAAGGATGATCAACGCGGCCGGCTTCAAAGTGTGGCCGGCCGAGGTCGAAGCCGTTCTCTATCGCCATCCGGCGGTGCTCGAAGCGTGTGTGATCGGAGTGCCCGACGTAAAACGTGTGGAAAACGTCAAGGCTCTTATCACTCTTCGTCCTGAAGCCATAGGCAAGATTACGGAGGATGAAATCATCCAGTGGTCGAAGGAGCGGATGTCAGCGTACAAATATCCTCGCCTGGTTCAATTTGTCGAGTCGTTGCCCAAGACCGGTGTGGGTAAAATTCCCTGGCGGCTTCTGCAAGAACAGGAACGAGCAAAACTGTCCAGTAAAAAGTAAAACAAAGGAGGAAGATCGATGGGCGCAACAAAGATTAATACGGTAACTGGTTCTATCTTACCCGAGGAGCTGGGCGTAACCTTAGTCCATGAACATCTGTTTTTCGGGTACCCTGGCTGGGAAGGCGACCAGACAGTGGCGCCTTTTGACCGCCAAACCATTGTAAACAACGGTGTGACGCTTCTCCGGCGCCTGAAGGACCTTGGCCTGAGGACTTACGTGGACGCGACCGCTGCGGATTGTGGCAGGAACGTTGAGGTTCTGAAAGAAATTTCCGAAAAATCCCAAGTAAACGTCATTTGTTCCACCGGATATTACTACGAAGGAGAAGGGGCTCCGACCTACTGGAAATTCCGCTCCAGCCTTGGAGATGTGAGGGAGGAGCTTTATGAGCTTTTCGCCACAGAGGTGACGCTGGGCATTCAGCGTTCCGGAATCAGAGCCGGCGTTATCAAGGTGGGCACTAGCAAGGGCCAGATCACTGATTACGAGAAGCTAATGCTGAACGCCGCAGCCAGAGTCCAGAAAGAAACGGACGTGCCCATCATCACGCATACTCAGGAAGGCACGATGGGCCCTGAACAGGCGGAATTGTTAGTAGCCGCCGGAGCGAACCCCAAGCGCATTCAAATTGGTCACATGAGCGACAACCTTGACCTTGCGTATCAAACCAGGACACTAGATCATGGAGTGTACGTTTCCTGGGATCGTATGGGTCTGGAGGTTTTAGCGGGCTGTCCCAGAGACGCTGACCGTTATTCTGTCATGCTGGACCTTATTTCCAAAGGTTATGGCGACCGGCTCATGATTTCTCATGACTCGATTTGCACATGGTTGGGCCGGCCAATCAAGTTGCCGGAGACGGCATTACAATTTGTAGCCAATTGGAACCCAACACATTTGTTTAACAATATTATACCCGCCCTGAAAAAGGGAGGGGTTAGCGATGAGCAGATCAAGACAATCATCGAAGACAACCCCCGTCGTCTGTTTGGAGGCGAATAGGAAAGAGGAGATTTTCGGCAATATCTATATAATTTTCTGAAATGGTTGAATAAATTTTCTATGTTGTCGTGACCGACACAATTGGCACCACACTCACGGATCTGCTACATTCATAGCTGGACGAAAGGATCTTTAGGAGACCCCAGTGGCTGGAATCATAACGTTGACTTCGGACTTCGGCGACCGGGACGGCTTTGTGGCCCAGATGAAGGGGATGATTCTCGGCATAAACCCCGAAGCTGTTCTCATTGACATCACTCACAGCATCGAACCCTTTTCGTCGTTAGACGCGGCGCTCGTTGTCAATGGTTTTTTTCGGTATTTCCCGGTTGGCTCCATACATCTGGTCGTGGTCGACCCGGGCGTCGGTTCCGATCGACGCGGAATAGTGCTGAGGAGTTCCGGACATTATTTTGTTGGGCCGGATAACGGAGTATTCTCTTTAATATATTCAAACGATGATTCCTTCGAGATTCGCGAGATCGAAAACCCGCGCCTGATCGCCATTAAGCCGCATCCCACGTTTCATGGAAGAGATATTTTCGCCCCGATCGCGGCTCATCTTTCCAAAGGGACTGATTTTAGCGAAATAGGCCACATAATTTCTGACCCTGAACGGATCTATTTGCCTCGTGTCATTAAGTTAGAGCAGGGCATAGAAGGGAAAGTGATTCACATTGACAGATTTGGGAACCTGTCCGTAAATATAGGGGCCGATATGCTGGAAAGGCCGGTAGATGAGATAAGTCTTGGATCTTTGAACATAAAGAAACTGAACAGAACTTTCAGTGATGTTCCGGACCACGAGCCGCTAGCCCTCATCAATAGCTTTGGACTGCTGGAAATTGCTATAAACAAGAGATCCGCCGCTGATAGTCTCGGAGTAGGAATAGGGGCGCGGGTAAAAGTAACCTGGCGGCGGGAAAATATCGCGGATTAATTCCCCTCGGGATCTGTCGAGACATTCGCAAAAGATGGCGTCACTCTCCGCACATTAGTGTAATCTGCGTTCCAGAATTTCAAGAATATTGGCGCCCAATATTTTGTCTCGTAGGCGCCCGTTGATTCCAGCCTCGTCCAGCATCCTCTGATATCTCGAAATACCAAGAAGGGGAAAGTCTGTGCCAAGAAGCACGTTATCTTTCCCAAGCGCAGTAATGGAAGCCGTCAATATTCTACTGTCGTAAAGGAATGGGGCTGCGGCGGTGTCCACATAAACCCTCTTCATAGTTGGACCGATCTCCGGCATCAGGCTGTATATGAAGAACCCTCCCCCGAAATGGGCCAGGATTATATCCAGATTAGGGTGATTCCTTATGGTCTTGAACAAGGCTCGAATGTCAACGGAAATCTTCCCGGGATAGCGATGACCAACTGGTTCGTTTACATGGATGATTACCGGTACCTGCCTATCGCACGCCATGGTCAGGCACGGCCTTAGCGCCTCAAAATCAGCCAGGTTCCAGCCCACCTGATACATGGAAAACTCACCAAGACCGGCAAAGCCTGCGGAAAGGGTGCGCTCGCTTTCTTTGTAAGCCAGGTCTCTCTGATCCAGGGAAAAGGTCGCAAAGGGGATAATTCTATCCGGATAACTCTGGTAGAATTCCCAAATCTCGTCATTGTTTTGTTTTGCGGTGTCGTAGTCTTCCCAGGGAAATCCAAAAACAATCGCTTTGTCGATCCCTGACGTGTCCAGATAGCGGATAATATCATCAGTAGACGCTATGCAGGCTTTTGATGATGCGTAGAGTGATCCGAAGGCCCGGTCGGTCGCCACAAATCCTGATCTGTCCTGTTGCGCCTGACGTGGGAGCAGGTGAGTATGACAATCAATAATCATGGTTTATCTGGTTTATTAACCCTTTTATTAAATATAAGCCTTGCGACGCCGTTTTGGCAAGACGAATTTCTCCGGCTTCAAGCGGATCTTTGTAGCCCTTTTGATTTACTCTGCACGCTGGGCCCGGGAAGCGCACTGTGAGGTTATATTAGGCATTGCCCAACACGCCATGAACGGTGTTAATCAGATCGGTAATTACAAATGGCTTGCGGACAAATCCCTTAACAAGCGGTGTAATCTCTTCTTTTAATACGCCTTCCATAGAATAGCCGCTTGCTATCAACACTTTCACCGATGGATCAATGGTGATCATATCCATCAAACAGTCTCTCCCGCTTTTCTCCGGTAAAATCAGGTCAAGCAGAACCAATGATATTTCATTGTTTCTGGTCTGAAATATGTCGATTGCCTCTTTGCCATTGGTCGCTACAATTACTTTGTAACCGCAGCTTTCCAGGGCCCTTCTTTCAAGTTCCGCGACTCGATCGTTGTCTTCCACAACCAAAATCATTTTGGGTTCCATTGGTTGATCTTTTGAATCAATCGAGGGGAAATAAACTTTGAACTCTGTGCCTTTACCCGGTTCGCTCTCACAGGTTATATGACCGCCTCGTTGCTGAGTGATACCTCTTGCGACTGAAAGCCCAAGACCGGTTCCCCTTGTTGCTCCTCTTTGTTTAGTGGAAAAGAATGGATCAAATATGCGACATTTGGTTTCCTCGTCCATGCCTCGCCCGGTATCTCTAACAGACACCATTACATGATCGCCCGGTTTGGCTCCAGGATGCGCCTTGCAGTATTCTTCATCCAGGCTTACAATTGATGTTCTGATCTTGAGATCTCCACCGTCAGGCATGGCCTCTGAAGCGTTAATGGCGAGATTCATGAAAAGCTGGTCCATTTCTCCTTTATCCGCAAGGATAATTGTTGGTCTGCTTGTCAAATCCAGATCCAATCGTATTATATGTGGAAGAGTCCGGGATATTACAGTGGACAGATCCCTGATTCTATCATTTAGATCAAGCTCAGTGGGTACGGTCTGGGCCTGTTGCCCAAAAGCCAGGAGTTTCGTGACAAGTTCAGCGGCTTCATGGCTGGTTTCAATTATGGCCTCAAGATCACAGTGGCCACGGTCTCCCTCTTTGTGGTAATCCATTAAAAACTGGGAATAGCCAATGATAATCTGAAGCATATTGTTGAAATCGTGGGCTATGCCACCGACCAGAGTGCCAAGCGATTCCATCTTCTGGGATTGGAAAAGCTGAGCCTGCAGCGCTATCTTTTCGTTCTCCGCCTTTTTTCTATCACTGATGTCCTGAACAGTCGTAACGAACCCCTTGGTTATATCCTTCGGATCGAAAGAGTTGACACGAACAAGGGCGTCGAAGGTTTCCCCGGTTTTCCGTTTCAAGATCGTGTCTGTGACAGCAGGCTCCACCTTGGGACAAAATGAGGATATCAGAGTTCCAACTCTATCAAATTCCTCTTCAGACGCATAAAACAACCTGACTGATAAGTCCTTGACCTCTTCAACCGTGTCATAACCTAAAAGCTCAAGGTAAGTTTTATTGGCCCACCCTAATTTTCTATCAGAACTCACAAACGCAATTCCTACCGGTGAAGCCGTCAGAATCCTGTTGAGAGTCTGTTCGCTCTCACGTAGAGCTTCTTCTAAGCGCTTACGTTCGGTTATGTCTTGCGCCACTTCCACGACACCTATTAGATTTCCGCTATCATTGAATACCGGTTCCCCTCTTTCATCCCAAATTCTTCCGTCAGGCGTAATCACAATTGCTTTTTGTGACTGCCCGGTTTGGAAAGCTTTCGCGGTAGGGCAATTTTTACATGGACGTTCCGGATTACCCCAAAATGAGTGACACGTCACACCAATCATTTCTTCCTTTTGTCGCCCTACCGATTCCGCACTAGCCTTGTTGACCCATTGTATTTCAAGTTTGTCGTTTACGAATGCGATATTAGTGGTGATTCCATTTAAGATGGCCGTCTTTTGCTCTTCACTGAAACGTAGAGCTTCTTCTAAGCGCTTACGTTCGGTAATGTCCGTGCCGGAGCACACAACATATTCAACCTTACCGTGTTCATCGAGCTTTGGAGTTTTTGTGATTGATATTAATCTTGGTTCTCCCGCCGCATTCGGGATCCATTCTTCAGTATAGACAGTACGCCTGGTTTGGAAAACTTCAGCGTTACCGACCTCACAAACAGCGGCCACATCGTGGCTATAGAAATCATCAAGCTGTTTGCCTTCAATTTCTTCACGTCGTTTTCCAAGAAAATCGGCGCGAGACTGGTTTACCAGTCCGTATGTTTTCGGATCTGTGAGATACCAGATCTGAGTATCTATAGTATTCAGAAGAAGGTCCTGTTCCTCTGTTTTCCTCTTAAGTTCCTCTGCGACCCGCCTAAGTTCCGTTACATCAATTGTAGTTCCCCTCATTCTCAGCGGTTTACCGTCTTTGTCATATTCCACCACCTTGCCCCGGGATTGAATCCAAATCCATTGGCCGGCCTTGTTCCGAATCCTATATTCTGTTACGAAAGAAGGAAGTCGACCCGCGAGATGTTTATTCAGGGCCTCCGACACTTTCCCCCAGTCGTCTGGATGGATATCTCTTTTCCATGTTTGAACGCCGGGATCCAGCTCATTTGGATCATATCCCAAAATACGGGTGTAAGTTTCCTCCCAGATAGCCCTGCCGGTTTTCAAATCCCAATCCCAAACCACAACACGAGCGGCTTCTAAAGCCAGTCGCAATTGGCTTTCACTCTCAAGGGTATGTTGTTCGCCTTGTCTGGAAGAATGCTGACTAGCCTCGACTTCAGCAAGTTTGCGCCGCGTCTCATTCAATTCTTCAATAAGCTGATCTCTGGTTTTCTCTTGATCCTGCATTGAGAACGCCTCCCATTGGGAAACAGTACAGATGGAAGAGGAGCGTGGTCCACACGCCATATTAAACAATGGCAAAAAAATAGTCTAAGGATACCTAACTTACACCCACGATACGGGCGGTTCAATTTCTATTTGTAACCCACACCATGCTACACGCAGCTTGACAAAACTCTATCCGTAATTAATTATTTCCAGGTAGTTTTTACAGCGCTTCGAGTCAGCGCCTGTAACAATATGCTATACAATATAAAGATCTATTGGACTTAAGATTCAGAAGTTTCAGTTTGAATCTCTTTCAACTGACAGGAAAAATAAAATGGCGGGTAAAGATTATTACTCGATATTAGGCGTCAAAAAGGACGCAAAAGATCCTGACATCAAGAAAACTTATCGGAAACTGGCGCGGAAGTATCACCCGGATGTTAATCCAGGTGACAAGCAGGCTGAGGAGAAATTCAAATCTATATCTGAGGCTTATGAAGCGCTGTCAGATCCCGAAAAAAGAAAAATTTACGATGAGTTCGGAGAAGAAGGTTTGAAAAGCGGCTTCGATCCTGAACAGGCCAGGCAATATAAACAGTGGAGCCAGCAGTCATCCAGGGCTCGGGGACCTCGAGGTTTCGGAGGAGGCCAATCCTTTGATACGGGCGGCTTCAAATATTCGGGGTTCGAAGATGTCTTCACGGACCTGTTTGGTGGAGCAGGGGCAGCTCAAAGAGGTCCATCAAGAGGCCGCGACATCGAATCGGCCCTTGAGTTGGACTTTAATATTGCGATGCACGGGGGGTCGACCAGAGTCAGCCTGCAAACCAGCGCGCCTTGCGCTACCTGTGGCGGCAGCGGCAGGGTAGGGACCCCTGGTGATGGTGTCTGCCGGACGTGCAACGGCACAGGGCAGACAGGAGTTTCCCAGGGACCGGTAAACTTCAGCAGGACTTGTCCTGATTGCGGAGGCACAGGCAGGGCTGGGCAAACGTGCAGAGACTGTAATGGTACCGGCGTCAAACCCAAGGTTGAAACCATCGACGTAACCATTCCCGCAGGCGTCAGGGACGGCTCAAAGATAAGGCTGGCGGGTAAGGGTGAACCAGGCCGAAATGGTGGCCCTCCAGGAGATCTCTTTATAATTACCCATATCGCCGCCCATCCTTTTTACAAACGAGATGGTGATTCCCTGAGGGTTGATGTGCCTGTTACTATAGGTGAGGCCATGAACGGCGCCGAGATACCGGTGGATACGCCCACCGGGGTTGTTCAGCTCAAGATCCCCAAGGGCACGAAAGCTGGTCAGCGGTTCCGTCTCAAAGGCAAAGGAGCGCCCAATTTAAAGACAAAAATTGCGGGTGACCTTTACGTCACGATTCGTGTTCAGGTCCCCGAGACTGACGATCAGGAAGCGTTGGACGCCGCAAAAAAACTGGACACTTTTTACAAAGGCAATGTTCGGCAGGGCATAAAGCTTTAGCGATCTATGGTCAACATTCCAGCGTAAAAAGGGCCTTCCCCTTTGGGCTAAATATTCAGAGGCAAACCTCCGGAGGGTTCGAGATTGAACAATGAATGAAAACTATTATCGCAGGGAACAGGTAATCGAAATATTCGGCCTCCAAGAGACTTTCCTGGATGAACTCGAACGGGAAGAACTCATCAGTTGCTCAATTGCGGAGCAATCTGAGGAGAAAATATACACCATAGACCAGATTGAAAGAATTCGGATAATTACCAATCTTGTGCATGACCTTGAGGTCAACCTCCCCGGAGTCGAGGTAATTCTCCAGATGAGAGAGAACATGATGCTGATGAGGCGTCAGTTTGACCAGATATTGGAAGCCCTGGTAAAAGAGATCAAACTCAGGATGCCATAAATTGTTTGTCGTGCGGAGGACCGTCGATCGTGGTTCAAATTTTTGAAGGGTGTCCCGCGAAATTATTGCTGCCGCTAATTTTATGTATCGTTACAAATTTCATGACAGTCGGGGACGTGAACGCCGCTCAAACCGTAAATCCAGTGTTGAGCCGTGTCTCACAAATCAAAGACCCATCCAAAAGAATTGAAATGCTGGATGAAGCCCTTCAGGGAGAGGGACTTAACGGACAAACACTTGCGTCCCTGTATTTGGAACGGGCCATTGCTCTCAAGGAAATGAAGGATTATTTCCGGGCGCTGGAAGATCTGGATTTTGCGATGAGTCATTCCAGGAGGCTATCAAACGCCTTACTGGAAAAAGCCGAATGCCTTACCATGGTTGACCAGCTTGACCAGGCTTCTCTGGCGTTGGAGAATTTCCTTTTGACAAGGCCGGGAACGGCTCGCGCTTACACTCTGAGAGGAAAAATATACGAGAAGGAAGAAGCGTTTCTTAAGGCTGAAGACGAATATGGCAGGGCCTTGCGATATGATCCATCATACTTGCCCGCAATGGAAGCCCGCGCGAAAGTCCTTCTGAGAGAAGGCAAGCCCAAGAAGGCGCTTCTGGACCTCGACGCCATGGCAAATCTCGCTCCAAGGGACCCTGATGTGCTGACATTCAGGGCAAGCGTTTACTCCAAGATGCGAGATTACAAATCTGCGCTGGCCGATTACTCAAAAGCCGACTCCCTAAAGCCGAATGACGAGAAAATCAGAAAAGACAGGGCGCTTACTTATCTAAAAATTGACAAACCTGAAAAGGCCCTGCAAATATTGTCGCAGCACGCTGCGGCGTCTGATGACATCGACTCACTTCTGCTGACCGCTCGCGCATATATATATTCCAGAAATTTCGACAAAGCTGAAACGATTTTGGGGCAGGCACAGACGAAATGGCCAAATAGCGCTGAAGGTAGATTATTGCAGGGTGTTTTGCATAGCCGAAAGTCCGAATTTGACGCGGCGCTGACCAACCTGAATGCGGCCATAGAGCTTGATCCAAAACTGGTTGAAACATACAGGGAAAGGTCCCGCGTTCTAATCGAACTCAAGGAATACGTCAGGGCTGTTAACGACCTGACTTTAGCTTCCAAAATCGATCCCGCCGATGGTGAACTGTTTTCGTTGAGAGGGGAAGCCCAGTATCAAAGGGGGATGTTGGATGCCGCGGCCAATGATTTCTCACAGGCCCTGGAGACCATGAACGACGATCCCAGGGTCCTTTACGATCGCGGCCTGGTTTATCTGCGCCAGGAAGACTTCAGACGCGCTTTTGACGACATGGAACGGGTCTGTAATTTAAAGCCGGATTCAGCCCGTGCTTTGAGTATGAGAGGTGTCGCAAGGTTCTTTATGGGAGACCTTGAGCAGTCTATAGCGGATATGGAGAAGGCTTTCAGCCTGGACTCCCACGATCCTGTGGTTTTAAATAATCGAGGTTTTTTTTATTTGAAGGTAGGAAATTATCCTGCCGCCAAATCGGATTTTGAAAGAGCTTTAGCAATATCACGCTCCTTTTTGGACGCAAAACAAAACCTGAAACTGGCAAAGTCCAGAGAACTTCAGGAGACCTTACCTGGCGAGAGGTTTAACGCTGAGCAGGGCGCCAAATGAATTACAAAGCCGTACTAGCTGACATGGATGGTACGATTAATCGTGGGGACACCTTGATAGCGGGAGCTGACGACGTTTACAGGGAACTCTCTGAGGCAGGGGTAAGGTGGCTTTTTTTGTCAAATAACGGGTCCACTCTGGCCTCGTACCTTGCCTCCAAGATAACAAGACTTGGACTGCCCGTTGCTCAAGATCAGGTCATTAATTCAGCTTCAGCTCTAATTAGGGAAGTCACCAGGAACTTTGCGCACTCAAGGATTATGGTCGTAGGACAGCCCAGACTGATCCAGGGCCTCGAAGGCGTTGGGGTCACCGTGACTGATGATCCATCAGACACTGATATAGTCGTGGTTGCGCTTGACCGATATTTTACTTATGAAAAATTGAAAAGGGCGCATCGCGCTATTCAAATGGGGGCTGTCTTTTGGGCTACAAACCTTGATGCGACATATCCAGAGGCGGATGGCTTCAGTCCGGGGGCCGGCAGCATTGTCGCCTCAATATCCGTCGCCGCGGGCAGGAACCCGGATCGTGTTTTTGGAAAACCATCTACAGATATGGCCGAATTGGCGCTCGAAAGACTCGGGCTCGAAGCGTCGGCATGTCTTGTGGTAGGTGACAGGATGGATACTGATATAGAATTCGCAAGAAGGGCCGGCATGTCGTCCGTTCTCGTCCTGACCGGGGCCACGTCAATGGCTGATCTTCCGAAATATTCATTTTCGCCCAAGTATATTCTTGACAGCATAGCCGATCTGGGGAAATTGTTTTGATGAAGTTTGGAGAAACTTTGGCTTGAAAGGGAGAATCAAAAATTGCCTGAACAAACCGAAATCCAGCAATTGTATGAAATGCTGAAAAAAATTCAGGAGCCTAAAGGCTATTACTTTAACAATGACAGGGAAAAGGTGGTGGACCTACTGGATTCCTTGCTCAAAAACAAGGGCAGGTACGGGTACATGTCGTGTCCATGCAGGCTCTCTTCGGGGAATCGTGAAAAGGATAAAGACATAATATGCCCGTGCGCGTATCGGGAGGACGACGTCAGGGATTTTGGCGCCTGCTATTGCGCTTTGTACGTTTCCAAAGAATGGAATGAGGGAAATCTCCCGAGGAAGTATGTGCCTGAAAGACGCCCCCTTGAGATGTTTTTTTCATAACTGTCCAGGGAACGTTTAACGCATATTTCCGGGAAGCATACCGCCCACAGCTCTGGATAACTCGTACTGCGCCTTGTTAAACTCAGCGAGCGCCACCACGTATTCGGTGCTTGCTCTTTCCAGCGCCTGCTCAGCCTGGATCACTTCGAGCACGTTCCCAACTCCGTAATCCTTACGTCCTTCGGTCAATCGTAAAGTTTCGCGGGCTGATTTGACGTTGTTTCTCGCCATTGATATCTGGCGGTAATATGAGCGAATACGGGTGTAGCTTTGGACCACCTGTCGAGTGATTTCATCGATAACTTTCTGTCCTCTGAGTCGTTCGGTGTCCAGTTTGGAGTTGGCGGCACGGATAGCGCCAAGGTCGCCAAGACCGCCCGGGCCGATTCGCCAGTTCACACCGAAAAGGAGGTCTTGTGTAGCTCCTTGGTTTTGACCACTAGGATATTGTTTTGGCTTGGGTGTAGCCCTTTCACCCGGACTTTTGTAACCAGCCCAGCTCCCGTCGAGTCCTCCAAAGAACATGGTTGTGCTCAAGGTCGGAATGATAGGGCCGTAAGTCACACCTTTTCTCTGCGCATTGGCGGCCTCAATCAGGGCCTGACTTTCCCTGATTTCCGGCCGCGCGCTGTAAGCCTGTTGCACAATGGATTCAAGTGGAGTCTCAATGTCAAACAGCATAATGGGTGTCAGGTCGGAATCCTGAGGAATCAGATCAATGGTCGAGTCCATTCTAAGGACGTCCGCAAGTTTGGCCGCAGAATCGCGTTGATGCTGGTTCCACTGCTGAAGCGCTATCTGGTAGCGCTCTGTTTCAGTCTGGACCCTGAGTTCATCCCCCTTGAACGCTATTCCCACAGCGACCGCATGGTGTAATTCGTTCTGATACTTGGCGGATATTATAGCGGCCTGACGCTCAACATTGGCCCTGGCTTTGTCTTCAAGGGTCCGGAAGTAGCTCAGAGCGGCTTCGAGTGAGGAGTTCTGAAATTGAGCGTCAAGGGCTCCAGCCGCGGCCCGGACTAGCTGTCTAGCGGATAGGGCGTTGAAAATCGCGTCTCCAACAGGCACATTTCCCTGTATTGTATAACCTGGCAGATTGAACGCATAATTGGCTGGCTCAATCACACCATTAACGCTAGAGATCGACATGCCGTACCGTCGGTCAAACACGGCCCCAGGCGCCAACCACGGCAAAAACTTCTCCCAGGCCATCAACTGATTGGCGCGAGATCTTTGCAATTCAGATCGGGCAATCCGGATGTCCAGGTTTTGGGCCCCGGCAAGCCGGAGCGTGGTCTGTAGATCAATCGGATACGCCATGCCGTTTTGTGTCTGGGCGTACGCGATGCCCAGGCCCAGGACAAGGACCCCGAGCAAACTAATGACGGACCTTCTGACAAAGATCGAGACTCTCACTTTGCCTCCTTTACGGTCACAGGTTGTCCATCCTTGGGGCGTTGTTTCCCAAGCAGGATTACCATTTCATCGGGGTTTATCCCGCCGAGGATCTCCACATTGGTCCCGTCGTTCAGTCCTGTTTTTACCGGCACCAATCTCGCCTTGTCGTTTTCCACAATGAAAACAAAGTCTCGTGATTTCTCGGAAATCAGAGCCGAAACAGGGGCCAGAAGAGCGTCAGTTTTCTTTTCCAGATCCAGCTTGATCATCAGGTACATACCGGGCCGAAGCTCCTCTTTGGGATTAGGCACTTCGATTTCGGTAATCATGGTCTTGGTAGACTGATTCAGTGCGTATTCATATCTCGTGACAGTGCCCCTGTACACCTTGCCGGGAAGCGCATCGGCAGTTACCGTGACCGGTACCTGGGTATTTACGAAGGGGACATCGATTTCTGGCACCGCGACATCTGCCCTGATTCGGCTGAGGTCGTTCAACGTGACTATGGCCGTTGATCTAGCGACACTGCCTGAAGTCGCGTCAGGAATGAAAGCTCCCGGATCAACCCACCTGACCGTGACATGGCCGGTAAAAGGCGCGGTAACTTTTGCGTAAGAAAGCAAGTACTTGATTCGTTCCAGATTAGCCTTTGCGACCAGATACTTGCCTCTCATCTCATCCACCTGTAAGGGAACAACCAGGTCGCTCGCATTTTCCCTGGCGTCACTAAGCCTCTTGTACTGGGTCCCCCATACCGCAACTTCAGCCTCATATTTGGGTCGCTCGGCCTCAAGCTCAGGATTTTCGATTTCAGCGAGGAGTTCGCCTTCTTTTACAAAGTCACCTTTATCGACGTTGATGTACTTCAGGTATCCAGCGATTTTGGCGTAGATGACGGTATTGTAGTAGGCTATGCCAAAGCCGGGTAAAGTGACGCTACGCCAGATTTCACCCTTTTGCAGATGCGTCGCTTCAACTTCTAGTGGTGGGGCTGGAGCCTTTTGCTTGACAGGTTCGACGACTGTCTCTTCCTCCTGGCATCCTGGCAAAAAGGCCAGCGATAAAAGGCAAATTGCAAGAATTAGAAAACGGGACAGATTCTTAGCTTTTAGGTTAATCGGGATCATGTTTTGTCATGCCTCCAAAATGGTCCTGAAGGCTCTTCCTCTTCAGGATGGCCCCCGGGGGCCACAAAATTGGGACTCGATGAGTCATCTGGGTCAAGCGAACTGGACGTACGGTTGGTCCGACCCTGGATCACCGTAAATACTGCCGGTAAAACCAACAAGGTAGCAAATGTGGCGAAGATCAAACCGCCCTCCACCGCCCTACCTAGAGGCGCTGTCTGCTGTCCGCCTTCACCCATGCCAAGCGCCATGGGCAGCATTCCAGCGATCATGGCCAAGCTTGTCATCAATATGGGACGCAGACGGCTCCTTGCTCCATCGACGGCTGCTTCCGCAGAATCCATCCCCACCATTCGGCTGCGTTCCGCAAAGGTCACAAGGATGATGGCGTTGGAAACAGCGACCCCGATCGACATGATCGCTCCCATGAAGGATTCTATGTTGAGAGTAGTTTGAGTGGCCCAAAGGATTACGACCACTCCGGCAATGACCGCCGGGACGGTTGATACGACGATTGCCGCCAGTTTCATGGACTGGTAGTTGGCTACCAGCAGAAGAAAAATAACAACAACTGCCAGCAAAAGCCCCGTTTGTAATCCACTGAACATTTGGTCTAGAGGCACTACCTGGCCACGCAGGGCGACAGAAACACCCAAAGGTGGTTCCTTAATTTCTGCAAGCGCTTTCTTTACCGCCCGTGAAACCGTGCCGAGATCGGCGCCCTGAATGTTGGCTGTAACGCTTACGAGACGCTGCATGTCGAAATGGTCGTATTGTCCAACCATTGTCCCATCACTGACTTTTGCAACACTTCGAAGCAAAGATGGTTTGCCGCTTTGGCTTCCAGAGAGGACGTTCTTGATTTCCTCTTTGGAATTCATTTTTTCCAGAGGGACCTGTACCTGGATCTGGTAGGCTACCCCTCTTTTCAAATCTCCCCAGAAAACCGGGTGAGTGAACCGGCTTGAAGAAGTTGACGGGGTCAGGGAGTTGGTCACATTCCTTGTTCGTACGCCAAGGATCCCTGCGCTCTGACGATCTATATCCACCCGGACTGTTGGATATTCCAGCTCCTGGGCAAACTGAACATCACGGAGTTCGGGGACATCCTGGAGCCGGGCCCTGACTTTTTCAGCGTACTGGAAGTTTTTAGTCAAATCAGGACCAAAAACAGCCACCTCTATCGGAGTCGGAGACCCCAAACTCATGACGCGACTAACAATATCGCTTGGCTCAAAAGAGAATTTAACATTGGGCATCTCATCCGTGAGCTTTTTCCGAAGACGTTCCTGGAGTCCAGCTATTGCAATTGGCACTCCGTGTTTCAACTGGACCTGAACGACTGCTTCATCCACACCCCTGGCAAAAAGATAAATCATGCTGACCGCATAGTTTGGGGAATGGATACCAACGAACCCTAGCGTGATCTCGATATTTTCAGGCCCGACCTCCTCCTTGATTATATCAAGCGTTTTCAAAGCAAGGGCCTCTGTGCCATCCAGATCAGTGCCGTTGGGAGCGCGAATCCGAACCTGAATTTGGCCCGCGTCGACCTTCGGGAAAATGTCGGTCCCCAGCTTCATCCCAATCTGCCAAATTATTCCGCCACACAAAAGGAGATACAGAACAATTACGAAGCCTCTGGATCGTAGAATCTGACGAACGGCTGCGGCATAAATGGACTGGAACCTTGCAAACCCGGTAGGGCCTCTATCATCAGTTGCAAGTTTCTCTTTCTTGTGGGCTTTCAGTATCCAGATAGCAATAACGTTAACAAGTGTTCCGGCCAGGATGTAGGCTGTTACCATAGAGAAGCCAACGGCTAACGATAGCGGTATAAACAAGCCTTTGGCTGCTCCAACCATGAAGAAAGACGGCAAGAACACAGCCAGCACGCATAACATTGCGATCAAAAGCGGCAATGCCACTTCCTTGCCGGAATCAGCCACAGCCCTCGGAACAGGTTTCCCCATTTGCAAATGCGTATGTATGTTCTCAATGGCCACTGTGGACATGTCCACGAGTATACCAACAGCGAGCGCCAGCCCTCCCAGAGTCATGATGTTGATGGTCTGGCCGGTTAACCAAAGGGCGAATACCGCTCCGCATAACGACAGAGGGATGTTCAATAACACTATCAACACACTTCGCCAGTCCTGCAGAAACAACAGCACCATTATCCCGGTTAAAAGGGCTCCCAACGCTCCTTCCATCACCAGACCGTCAATAGCCCGGATCACGTATGGCGCCTGATCAAATTCGTAACTGACTTTCATGTCAGCAGGAAGAACCCCCTGGAATCTGGGAAGGTTCTCGTTAACCGCTTCCACTACGGCTAGAGTCGAGGCGTCAGAGCGCTTGGTAACCGGTATATAAACGGTTCGTCGACCATTAACGAGGGCGTAACAGGTCACTATGTCGGATGAGTCGACTATTTGACCAACATCTTTCATAAACACCGTTGGATACGTGGCGCTTCGGAGAGGCACCGTATCCAGCATGTGGATGTCGGTCACGACTGAATTAACAGGCACGATCGGATACTTGCCGTCTATCATGGCGTTGCCGGACGGGCTTATGTAGTTCGTATTAGCTAATGATTCCACAACCTCGTCTATCGACATGTTGTAAGCGCGAAGACGTTCCGGGTCCACGTTCACGACAATCGCTCTGGCGCTGCCTCCAAATGGGGGAGGACTGGAGACCCCGGGAAGGGTCGCGAAAAGTGGTCTGACAAGGTTGAGCGCCGCATCCTGCAATTCTGCGACTGTTCTGGTCCGACTGGAAACCACAAGGTATCCAACGGGCACACTGCCGGCGTCAAACCTCAATACAAAAGGTGGTACGGTCCCCGGTGGCATAAACGCGCGCGATCTGTCGACTTCCGCAACTGTCTCCGACATGGCTTCAGACATGTCCGTGCCCGGATGAAACTGAATTTTCATCAGGGAGGCGCCCTGAACTGTCCTGGATTCGATGTGTTCAACACCCGATATGTACAAAAAGTGATATTCGTAAAAGTAAGTCAGATAGGCTTCCATTTGCGACGCATCCATGCCGCCATATGGTTGCGCCACGTAAATGGTCGGTATCCCCAAACTGGGGAAAATGTCTCTGGGCATCTCCTTAATGCCCATGATAGCGCCGAACACGACCGCGGTAAAAAGCACTACGACAGTGAAAGGGCGTCGCAATGCGAACGTTACAAGGTTCATACTATTTTGACCTCAACCAAGAATGCATATAATCTGATGGCCTTCGGCTGTTCGCATAATACCTGGAAGATTTTACAGAACATCGAGAGGCAAGGCTCTTGGGTCCCCTTAAGCCCGCAAATCGGACAGGACCAGCTTGGATCGAGTGAAATCCTCCACGTAATTTGCAACCCGGCAAGTGGCTTACCGGTTAACCCAAAGAAACATTGTCATTAGGCGCATAGACCTAGAAGACCTGTAGAACATGAGTCTATCAAAAATGATGTGAATATGACAAGAGGGTAATTCGAAGAAATTTTGAGAATGAGTAATACTAACTAATGTTTAGGTGAGTAATTAGACCGATGGTTCGGCCAGGGTGTGTTCTGACCGGGAGTCGCCGGATATAAGAAGAATTCTGGTTTGTGATGGTCATATTCCAAAAAGGAATTACGCATCGAGGAATGAACCGGTGTAAGGATGTAGGTAATTATGAAAAGTATTTTAGTACAACATTAAAACTGGAATGAAATTTATAATCTTTTTTTTGGTTGACGATGTGGACTCACAACAACAGGTCGGTTTTGCTATTGCTCCAATTCTGCATCAATCAGACAAAAATTGTCTTGGGGGAATGCCTGCCCAAAGCAGATTGAGCAGGCGTTTCAGTGAATTTACTTCTTTTTTGGTGGCGCCATTTTGGCTTCGATCAGTTCAGCTATGTGCCTGTGTCCCTTAGACAAAGCTACTAGAAGAGCGGTCCGTCCGTTGTTGTCTTTGAGTGAAAGGTCCGCGCCGCGGTTTAACAGCAAGCGCACTCCAGCGTTATTTCCGTTAGCCGCAGCTACGTGGAGCGCAGTGTAGCCATCGTTCCTCCTGGCATTCACGTTCGCGCCTTTCTCGATGAGCGTGTTTGCAAGATCAGTGAAATTACTGTTCTGTGAGGCCAGCATCAATGGAGTCCAACCGTCTTTATCCGAATCGTTGACGTTCTTGACTTTAGTCGCGAGAAACACAGCGGTTTCCAGTTGTCCATTCGCGATCGCGGCATCCAGGGCAGTAGAACCTCTCGTGTCTGAGCTGTCGGCGTCCGCGCCTTTCGCAACTAGTAGCCTAACTATTTCCAGGTGACCGTTTTCGGCCGCGTACATCAGCGGGGATTTTCCGGCCTTATCTGAAGCGTTGACATCCGATCCCTTGTCCAGCAACAGTTTGACAATTCCACAATGACCACTTACCGAGGCGTATATCAGAGGGGTCTCCCCCATCTTGTCCGCTGCGTTGAGATTTGCGCCCTTATCCAGCAACATGTGCAAGATTTCCAAATGACCGCCCTTGGCAGCGTACATTGAGGGTGTCCAGCCTGACCTGTCAGCCAAGTCCGCCTTCGCTCCATGATCCAGCAGGAGTTTCGCCACTTCCACGTGTCCGTTACCGCTAGCCTGGCACAAAGCTGTGTACCCGCCACTATCCCGAGAGTTAACGTCAACGCCGCTTTTCAAGATCCGCTGGGTCTCCGCCACAAGGCCACCCTCTGCAGAAGCGACGAGAATGTTCACGTCTCCCTCAGTTTTTGCAAATCCTGACTGGGCAATAATAAGAACGAGCAAGATTGAGGCAATTGACCACGCGCTGGTCCTTACAAGTTTACGACGATCCATTGACATGATTGGCTCCTTTAGAAAACTTCCAGGTTTTTCATTTTGTGGTTGCAATATACATACTCATCAACGCTTCTTGCTTGACTTTCGCTTCTCGAACAATGCCGCTGTGTCTCTATGTCCCCTTGAAAGGGCCACCAAGTAGGGTGTCCTTCCATTGAGGCCCTGTATGCGTGGATCGGCGCCATGATCGAGTAAAAACTCGACCTCCACGTTATTACCCTTGGCGGCCGCATCATGCAACGCCGTATACCCATCTCTGGCCTGCGCGTTTATATCAGCGCCTTTATCAATCAATAATTTGGCAATGTCGATGTATCCTGAACTTTGATGTCGCATGATCACAATTAATGGAGTGGCCCCATCATCCTTGTCGGCGGTGTTTACATTAGCGCCCTTTTCAAGCAGCAAACGCATAATCCCCAGATTGCCGTGATAAGCCGCTTCGAGAAGAGGGCTGCGCCACTCTTTGTCGGTGGCGTTCACGTTAGCCCCATTGGACAACAGTAAACGAGTGATTTCGAGATGCCCGCTTTTAGCGGCCTCGATCAACGCGGTGTCGCCTTGGTGGTCCGCTGTGTTGACGTTAGCGCCTTTGGACAGCAACAGACGAGCGATTTCAAGATGCCCCCTCTTAGATGCGTCGATAAGCGCTGTGTCGCCCTTTCGGTCGGTAAAATTGACATTCACGCCACTGGCTAGAAGCAATTCTCCGGAATCCAGGTTACCATTTTCGGACGCGGCCATAAGTGGAGTTCGACCTCCAGTCGCTGTCGCGTCGGGAATAGCGCCGTGTTCAAGCAGAATCTTGACGACGTCGGCGTGACCGGTCAGGCTGGCCTGGTACAGGGCTGTGTCTCCCACATAATCCCGGGCGTTCACGTCAAGACCACTTTTCAAAAGGGTTATAACCCGTTCGACAAGACCGCCTTCGGCTGCGGCCACCAGCGCATGAGTACCCCGGAGGGAAGCGTCAAGTGTTTGAAAGGCATCCAGGCCTACCTGACACAACTCGGTGTTTCCCTTGTGATCGCCGGAGTTAAAATTGACGCCACTTTTTGACTCGGTCACAGGCGCGTCCATGATGCTGTCCCTGTCCGCTGCGACCATGGTTTGAATACCATCAGAAGCCGCGACCAGGCTCGGACCGAAGGTCGGCAAAGTCATGAAAATAGTAACAAGGGCAACTTTGGCGGCATATCCCAGTTTGTTGTCATGTGCCATAATGGTTCCTTTCCGATGCGAGCATTCCCAAAATTGTCCCTCCCATTTTCCCAATAGCCTGAAGCCTTCAAAGAAAGCTTACCTCTAACTATCGCTTTGACCTCTAAAGGACTGTCAGGTTCCACACCATAAATCTCAAGCAAATGGAATTGCAAATGATAGTTGTCTATTTCATCTCACAGTACGTTGTAAATCGCTCTTCGACTTTGTTCCAGTCAATTATTTTAGCGAAATTGTCGACATAGTCCGCCCGCCGGTTTTGATATTTGAGATAATAGGCGTGCTCCCAGACATCACAAACCATCAACGGCATGACCCCCCAACTGGTCAAATTCTGGTGTTTTTCAGCTTGAAGAACGGATAATGTTTTGCTGAAAGGGTTCCATGCGAGAATTCCCCAACCGGAAGCCTCCACATTCTTGGATGCCGCGGAGAACTGTTTCCAGAAAGTCTCGAAAGATCCGAAATCGCGCTTGATAAGTTCCCCTACTTTCCCTGTCGGGGCGGCGCCGGCCTTAGGCCCAATAACGCTGAAATAAATCCAATGGAGGATGACGCCTGAGGCATTGAAGGCGAGGTCTCTGCTCATCGCCTTAATGTGTTCAAAATCTCCGGTCTGGCGGGACTTTTCAATATCCTTGAGGGTCTTGTTAAGCCCTGCTACGTAGGCGGCAAAATGCTTGTCATGGTGAATCTTTACCGTTTCCTTGTCGATAACTGGTTCCAGGGCGTCTTCAGGATACGGAAGCGCTGGCAATTCCAGCAGGTTTACCGGACCATGGGACGGCAAGGAAGAAGCCACGGCTTCCGTAGGCAATGCGGCGGACAAAACGCCCAAAGCTCCTAAAGCCCCAATCCCGCCAATAATCTCCCGTCTACTGATCTCATCTCGCATTGTTTGATCCTTTCTCCACAAAGCTTGAAGTGGTGTCTGAACATAGGCTGGTTGAAAAGAGTATTCGGTGTTAAGTGATTTTTTGTTTGTCAACAGTGTTCGGCCAGTCAAATGATGAAAGCGCCAGACCGGCTGCGGATTGGGCGGCTTCTTTCTTGTTTTGTCCTTCACCTTCCGCTGCAAGTGAGTCTCCAATGTATACACCCATTCTAAATATCCTGTCATGTTCAGCTCCCGTCTCATCGAGCAAAACATATACGGGCGTTATTCCCATCAAGGCCTGTGATCTTTCCTGAAGCATACTCTTGGGATCATCAAAGACTCGAGAAGTTTCCAGATCATCCAGCATGAATCTGAAATGGCCGCTGATGAATTTCTCGGCGCAATAATAACCACCATCCAGAAAAACCGCAGCGATTATAGCCTCAACCGTGTCAGCCAGGATTGAACTCCTTTCACGACAACCTGAGCGTTCATCTCCTTTGCCCATCCTTATAAAATCAGCCAGACACAGGCGTCTCATAATCCTTGCCAAAGCATGCTGCTTTACGAGGCTGGCCCTCCTTTTCTGGAGTTCACCTTCTTCAGCGTCGGGAAACCACACATACAGTATATGCGCGATGACCAGGTTAAGGACCGAGTCCCCCAGGAACTCCATGCGTTCATTGTTTTCACTGCATGTTGTACGGTTTTCATGCCAGAAACTCCTTCTTGTCAGCGCGTTTAGAAGGAGATCCGGGTCCTTGAATTCGTACCCGAGGGCCGTTTCGATCTCGTGAAGTTCTTCCGGGGGGAACGAGGAAGCTATTTCTTTGTTAGTGACCATGATAATTTTTCTATGTGCGTGTGAGCCGTAAGGTCGTAAAACAGTGGTGTTACTGACACATAACCATCGCGCAGGGCAGCTATGTCAACGCCGTCTTCCGCCTCGTCCGGCGTCGATTCACCGGAGAGCCAGTAGTAGAAGTCTCCCCTCGGGTCCTCCCGTCGCTCAAATGTTTCATGGAAACGGGAAAGTGACTGCCGGGTAATTTTAATTCCCTTGATCTGGCCTAGCGGCGTGGCGGGAACGTTAACATTGAGAGCGACACCTTCCGGAAGGCCGCCCCCTAAGACCCAGAGAGCAATTTTTTTCAGAAAAGGAAAGGTCCTTTCAAATGGGGGATTTTTCTTGGCCGCAATTGAAACCGCTATCGCTGGTGTTCCCAATATCGCGGCTTCCGTAGCGGCCGAAACGGTCCCTGAATACAAAACGTTGATTCCGAGATTGGCCCCGTTGTTGATTCCGGAAATCACAAGATCGGGTTTTCGGGGTAACAGATAGTGAATCGCCAGCTTTACTGAATCAGCGGGGGTGCCGCCTATCGCGTATCCATAAAATACCCCGTCATCGTATATCTCGTGGGCCTTGATAGGATCATAAAGAGTTATTGAATGACCAACAGCGCTCTGTTCAGTATTGGGCGCTGCGACTATAACTTCACCAAGGTTCCTGGCGAAAGCTCTCAGGCTCCGCAAACCCTCGGCGTGGATACCGTCGTCATTGGTCAGTAAAATTAGAGGCTGTTCATTAACCATCTCAAAGCTCGGAGCAGGCCAGTTTGATTCTTCTCATTCCCTCAGAGATGATCTCTTCATTTGTGGCGAAAGAAAGACGAACATGATCATCAGACCCGAAGGGCGCTCCGGGAACGCATGCGACGTGGTGTTTCTCCAACAGATACCCGGCAAAATCGATGGAACTGGAGACGCCGGATTTGCCGATAAAACTGGAAACATTAACAAAGGCGTAAAACGCCCCATCCGGTTTTATCACGGAAAGTCCTGGTATTTGATTCACAAGATCAATAATAAGGTTCCTTCTACGTTCAAAAATCCCACGCATTTCAAAAACTTCCGATTGGGGGCCGGAGAGGGCTTCTGTTGCTGCGGCTTGAGCTGTATTACTGGGATTCGAAGTTGACTGGCTCTGAATGTTGGTCGCCGCCTTCACAATTTCCATGTTATCCGTGGCCAGATATCCTATTCGAAGACCCGTCATCGCATAGGTCTTTGAAACCCCATTGACCGTGATTGTTCTGGCTTTCATTCCAGGAAGGGTCGCAAACGGAGTATATTTTTTCCCATCGAAAAGAAGTTTATCGTAGATCTCGTCAGAGATAACCAGTAAGTCTCTTTCTGAAACCAGGCCGGAGAGCCGTCCAAGGAATTCTTCAGAATACATAGTGCCGGATGGGTTGGATGGGTAGTTGAGAATAATTGCTTTGGTCGCCGAAGTTATCCTGGACGCAATGGTTTTGACATCAGGTTCGAACAGGTTCTTCTCGGACGTTTCCACAATTACCGGCTTTGCTCCGGCAAGCGCCACCATCTCAGGATATGAAACCCAGTACGGGGCCACACAAATAACTTCATCCCCCGGGCCGGCAATTGCCTGAAAGATGTTGTACAAACTGTGCTTGGCTCCGCAGGAGACCACTATATTCTCTGGCCTGTATTCCAGCCCGTAGTCTTCGAGAAACCTGTGCGCCACAGCCTTTCTGAGTTCTAATGTGCCGCCTACCGGTGTATAAAATGTTTCTCCACGGTCAAGAGATCTTTTACCCGCCTCACGAATTCTGGGAGGTGTGGGGAAATCGGGCTCTCCCGCGCCAAATCCTATTACATCTATTCCCTGACTCTTGAGTTCCTTCTCTTTGGCTGATATCGCCAGGGTAGCTGACGGTTTTAGTTGTGAAGCCCTCTCAGACAATACTGTTTTCATATTAGCTCCTACACTTGCTCGACGAACCACGTGGGATTTTAGCTGTCGGAAATTTTTTCCTGAGGACCTTGAGCACATAATCGGGAACCAAACCTTCGGGTGACCCCCCGGCAAAGACTGTAGCCTTTATTATTCTCGAACTCACATAAAGATATCGGTGAGCGGTCATCAGAAAGTAAGTTTCAATTTTACGACTGAGTTTGCGGTTCATCAACGCCAACTGGAATTCGTACTCAAAATCCGAAACAGCCCTCAAGCCTCTAATTATTGCGCAAGCTTTCTTTTTTTCAGCATATCTGACCAGAAGCCCTTCAAAACATTCGCTCTGAATCCGCGGATCGCCGTTTACGCTGTTCCTTATCATATCCATGCGCTCTTCGAGTGAGAACAGCGTTTCCTTTTCGGGATTCAAACCTAACGCGACGATGATTTGATCAAATGCGCCCAAAGCACGATGGATAATTTCCAGATGCCCATTGTGAAAGGGATCAAAGGTCCCTGGATAAATTGCGATCCTTTTGCCCATAACTTTAAAAGACCCCAAATTTGACATCAATCCGAGTTGACGGATTTAAATATCTCCAACATGGTGGCTCCATATTTTCTGGAGAAAGTAGTTTCCAGTCCATGACATTCAAAATCTTGTATATCTTTTGACAAACCGGTTCTCTCTACAACTACAAGCCCCCCCGGGGATAACAAACCCCGAAATGACGCGTTCGGTAACAATCTCGATATCCAGTCGCTATCATAGGGTGGGTCCAGGAAAATCAGACCAAATTTTATTTGCCGGGAAGACAGGTAATCCAGAGATTTGCCTGCGTCCATATTCAACACCTTAATGTTATCGACCATTGTGAGACCAGCGCAGAACCTAGCGAGGTCCCTGGCCAATCTCAAATCCTTTTCGACCATGGTCACTGATCCGGCCCCACGGCTTAAAGCCTCGAGTCCCAGTGCACCGGTCCCTGCGAAGAGATCGAGCGCGTCCACTCCACAGACCGCTGATCCCAAAGCGCTAAAGAGGGCCTCCCTGACTCGTTCTGCGGTAGGTCTAATTTTCGCCTTTGCATGGAGAGCTAGTCGCAGGCCCTTTAGTCTGCCGGAAATGATCCTCATAAAGCCAACTCTGTTTTATATACGCCTTGTAAAAACTATTCAAGTTCTAGAAGTGTTATCATGGGTGTCTTAAGAAGCAAATTTACATCGTCAAGTCTCTGAACATCGAAACAGTCGCGCCGGGAGTGAAACCTCTCTCCTGGGCCAATACATCCAGATAAATCAATCCTATAGGCGCTGTAGAGGGATGCGGAGGACTAATCAAATTTCTGGTATCTAGCCCAACTATATATTTCCTGCAAGTGTGACAAAGTTCCGCATACTCATATTTCCTGTCCTCGGAAAAAATAATTTCCTGCTTCGTAGTATCGGTATTCTCGCAAAAAGGGCATTGGGTCCGCATATAGTTCCATTCATGACCACACACGGAGCAATTCAGGAATCTACGACCCTCATTGCCTTTCAAAACACTCACAGTTGGCCAGGCGCCACAAACGGGACAATAACCCTTGAGCCAGTTTAGTCCTTCAATCATAGGCGCTATTGCCTCTTCGACTTTCTCTGCAAAAGGTTTTGCAAGTTCGGAACAGACAAATTGCAGAATTTCCGTAGGTATATCCAGCTTAACAGCCATGTCGCCGAGAATGACGGCTGAACCCGATTCAAGGGCGGGCTGCAATTGTTCCATTGCCGTTTCGTCATTTGCAACAAAAGACTCCAGGCGGTTGAGGGCTACGTCGATCTTTGGGAATCCCTTTTTGATTGCCGGGATGAGTAGCAGCGCTACCTTCCGAAGTGAATCCCTGTCCACTTCGATTTTCCTGTCGTCCAAAACGGGCACACCCTGGGAGAACCTGGCAAGGTCTATTTCAATATTTGAGAAACCTGGAGTTGAGATTTCGGATTTAGCGACAGATTTCGCCACCAGGAGTTCCTCGAAAGCCTCAACGACACCCCTCAACTGCGGAATATCTTTCTTTATCAACTCCAATGAATCTCTGATCGATTTTACCGTCTTATTATGAGTCTCATCTGAGACCATTTTGTCCCTCCTGATTTAAGTGGGTATTCCAGTATCATTTGGAATATTTGGATAATATCCCGGAAACTCCCAAAAAAAAAGCCCCGTTGGTCGAAATGACGTTTGGGGCTTCAAATGCCTCTTGGGGAATAACCAACAATTTACAACACGTTATTTACCTGCCGCCAGCTTCCAGTATTTCTGGGGATCATCGTTAACCATATAAATAACTCTTACGTCTTCAGGATTTATGGCTTTAGCTTTGGGAAAAGTCTTGGACAACTCTTCAACTCTGGCCCTGGCCGTCTCCAGTATCCTGGGCCTTTCTCCGAATTGCATTGCTCCTGTGGGACAGGATTTCACGCATGCTGGGATCATATTGTTTGTGATTCTGTCAAAGCACATTGTACACTTGAAAAGTTGTTTGGTTTTTGGGTCCTGGCGCGGAATGTCATAGGGACACCCATCGCGGGTGGCCTGATAATTGAGATCTTTTGTTTTTGGCGTGTAGATCACAGCGCCGGTCTTTTCATCCTGAATGATCTCACCGTTTTCGGCGTCGGCCATGCATCCGGGAGACAGACAGTGTCTGCACTGTTCCGAAAAAAAGTGCCAGAAGGGATTGCCGTCCTTGGAAGGTCCTTCAGCGAACCTGACGATTTTCCATGTGTCAGCAGAGAGGTCCAAGGGATTTTCATGGGTTCCCTCGTTTTTGGTATGTGTGCCAGGTAGACTGTTCCACTGTTTGCACGCTATTTGACATCCGCGGCATGCGGTGCATCTGGAGGTGTCTACAAGAATTGAATATCCTTCAGACATTTTACTTACCTCCTTCTATTCTGGTTACATTGACCATAAATGCCTTTGATTCAGGAATCGCCGTGTTTGGATCTCCAACGTTAGGAGTGAGCAGGTTTGCGCTTTCGCCGCCATCCTTGGGGACCATCCATCCGAAACACCATGGCATCCCGATCTGGTGAACGGTCAAATCGCCTATCTTGAACGGCTTGAACCGCGTGGTCACAATCGCGACAGCTCCAACTTCACCCCGAACCGAAGACACTTTTACCTTCTCTCCATTTTTGATTCCCCGAAGTTTTGCAAGCTCATCGCTCATTTCTACGAACATCTGGGGCTCAGCCTCGACCAGCCATGGTTGCCAGCGAGTCATAATACCTGTCTGCCAGTGTTCCGTAACACGATATGTGGTCCCCACAAACGGAAATCTCGGATCACAAGTAAGGTGTTTATCCATAGCTCCTGAGAATATAGTTATCGTGGGGTTAGTGAATTGCCCGGACAGTTGATTTTTCGGGACCGGACATTCCAGAGGTTCGTAATGCTCAGGGAATGGACCATCGGCGAGACTGGAACCGAATATTGCGCCAAGACCATCCGGTTTCATGATAAATGGATACTTGCCACCGGCCTGACTCATCGGGGGCCAAGGCCCGTCAGGAATGTCGCCAACCCATTTCCCCGGTTGTTTCTTTCCGTCAACCTCTTTACCTTGTTCCCATTTGAGGACAGGTTTCTTTGGGTTCCATGGCTGGCCATCAAGATCTACAGACGCCCTGTTGTATATAATGCGGCGGTTTACGGGCCATGCCCATGCCCATCCAGGATATAGCCCAAGTCCTGTGGGATCTTCCTTTTTACGGCGAGCCATGTTGTTGCCTTGGGCATTGTAGCTCTGGCAATAGATCCAGTCTCCGGAAGACGTGCTACCATCGGCCTGAAGCAGGGCAAAACCGGGCACTAATGTGCCCTTCTTGTACTCCACATCGCCTATTTTGACATCCTTTAAGAAGTAACCATTGACTTCCTTGGCCACTTTTTGCGGATCGAAGTGACCTTTGTCGTCAACGTAGTCCCATTTAAGATTCAGGATCGGTTCCGGGAATTTGCCGCCTTTTTTGTAGAGAGTTCTTATTTTGCCAAACAGTTCAATCATTATGTCGCCATCAGGCTTGGCCATTCCAGGTGGGGCCACGGCTTTGTACCGCCATTGAGCCCACCGTCCGCTGTTGGTGATACTCCCTTCCTTTTCGACTGACGCCGCCACAGGCAACATGAAGACTTCTGTTTTAATATTCTTCGGATCCATTCCCGGGCCTTTCCAGAAAGATCCGGTCTCGTTGTCAAAAATGTTGAGGTTTACCATCCAGTCGAGTTTGGCGAGCCCTTGGCGAACTTTGTTCGCGTTAGCCCCGGAACATGCCGGGTTCTGACCCCAGGCGAAAAATCCCTTAATTTTGCCATCGTACATGGTGTTGAAGAGATTTAGCCATGAACAGTTTTGACCAACGTCCAGCTTGGGAAGCCATTCGTAACCAAACTCATTTTCCTTTGTCGCTTTGTCGCCCCAGAAAGACTTCATTAGGCTGACGAAGTATTTTGGTAGATTTTGCGGCCAGTTAGCCGACATGGGGTCTTTGGTAGAGGGAGTTATAGATTTAAGATAGGAATCAAGGTTAGTCAGATTTGCCCTCGGATAAGCAAGATAACCAGGTAAAATATGGAACAGCAGTCCAGCGTCTGTAGATCCCTGAACATTCGATTCCCCTCGAAGGGCGTTTACTCCGCCACCAGGGATACCCATGTTCCCCAAAAGAAGCTGAATTATGCACATTGCCCGGATGTTTTGGACCCCAACCGTGTGTTGAGTCCAACCCATGGCATACATTATGGTCCCAGCTTTATCTTTGGAGCCGGTGGACGCATACGCTTCGTAAACCTTTAGCAGCTCGTCTCCTGGAGTTCCTGAAATTGCGGATACAGTTTCAGGTGTGTATCTGGAATAATGCTTTTTCAGCAATTGGAAAACGCATCTAGGGTCCTGGAGGGTATTATCACGCTTTATCTTGCCGTCCGGGTCCTTTTCAAAGGCCCAGAAACTTTTGTCATATGTCCGGGTTTTGGGATCGTAACCCGAAAATAGCCCATCCTTGAAATCATACTTGGGGCCAACAATGAAAGAAGCGTTCGTATAATCCACCATGTATTCTTTGAAGTACTTATTATTATCCAGGATGTATTTGATCATCCCTCCCAAAAAAGGTATGTCGGTCCCGGATCGTAAAGGAGCATATATATCGGCTTTTGCTGATGTTTGAGTGAACCTCGGGTCGACCGATATAAGGATTGCTCCCTTGTCCCTGGCTTTCTGGACCCATTTCATGGAGATAGGATGGTTTGCGGCAGCGTTGCTGCCCATAACAAGAATACAATCACTGTTTTTAAGGTCTATCCAATGATTCGTCATTGCGCCGCGGCCAAAAGACTCTGCCAGAGCCTGTACTGTGGCGCTGTGTCATATGCGGGCCTGATGTTCAATGTACACCAGGCCTAAAGCTCTCATCATCGCCTGAAGGGGCCAAAGCTCTTCATTGTCCAGAGCTGCGCTTCCAATATGAGCTATAGCTTCGACCCTGTTTACTGGTTCTCCTTTAGAATTCTTTTCGATAAAATTATTGTCCCTTGTAGATTTTACACGTTTGGCTATCTCTGTAATGGCCCAGTCCCACGACTTTTCCTGCCACTTATCGGTATGGGGCGCCCTGTAAAGGACCTTTTGCAGTCTGTTAGGATTATTCGCTGTTGTCTGGAAAAGGGCCGCGCCTTTTGCGCATAACGAGCCTTCATTAATTGGATGATCAGGATCACCCTCGATATTTATTATCTTCCCTGCCTTGATGTCGGCGCTACAGATCAAACCACAGCCTACAGCGCAGTATGGGCAAATGGTCGTTGTCCGCCTGGCTGATTTAACCTTGTCGACTTTCTTCAACTCGTCGGCATAGGCCTTCACCGGACCTGTGTCGATTCCGAGTTTTGAAAGGGCCAGCCCAGCGCCAACTGCCCCTGAGATCAAGAGAAATTCCCGGCGTGAGATTGTCATGACGCTCTCTCCTTTTGTAAACATACGGTTGAGCCTGGAAAAAATGCAAAAAGGAACTTTAGGATAAATGAGAAATTATAAGCCTCTATCAGAGTAAAACAGGAGGGATAAACAGAGTCAAGGACGGTTTTTAAGCTAAAATAATATCTTGTTGAATTACTTACTGAATAAAACGATTTTAAGGGTGCTGACTAGTGTCTGAAATGACATAAGTTTGACATTCTATTTCAATTTGAAACACCTTTTCATGTGGAGTTGCGCTTTGACAATTCTCTCACGCTTTGCGCCAACAGGTACACAAATGCGATCATAACAACCAGCCTGCCAACAAGCATGTTGTCCCAAGGGCCATTCAGGAAGATTGCCTCATACAGGGGCATATGTACAAAATAGCCCAAGATCAGGACACCGGCCAAACATATGACTATTTTGGATATAGGGTTCAGAAATTTCTTTCCAGCCATTTGCAGGACCTCACTTATTTGTTAGTTTATATTTTACCACTAATTCTATCTGGCATTTTTTGCAATACTGTTTCTGTTGAATGGTTTTAAGAGCTAAACAGTATGACATAATTCTAATGCGCCATAAAACAGCGGGTAGGAGCGAAAATGAAGATCCTGGTGTTAAACGCGTCTCCGAGAATGCAGTCAGGAAACACCCAGATTGTCCTGACACCTTTTCTTGTCGGGGCCAAAGAAGCTGGGGCAACAATAGATATTGTCCACTTGGCCAAAAAGAAAATTAACCCGTGCATAGGTTGCTTCTCATGCTATGCAAAAACCCCGGGGAAATGTATCTACAATGACGACATGGATCAGTTGACTGAGAAAATAAGGGCCTCTGACATGTTGGCGCTGGCCACTCCACTGTATATCGACGGAATGACCAGTCTGGCCAAAAAGGTTGTCGACCGCCTGGTGACATTCATGGACCCTCATTTCGAAAGCGAATCAGGCCGCATCAGACACCCTCTGCGGTGGAATTTCCCCCAAAAGATGTTTCTCATAGCTGTTTGTGGATATCCCGGGCTTGGAAACTTTGATTCTCTCGTCCTGCAATTCAAGAGAATTTGTGAAAATTTTCATTCAGAATGTTGTGGAGCTTTGTTGAGACCGGCAATATTCTCGATCCTTTTAACCAGGAAATACCCGGAAAGAGTCAAGGGAGTCCTGGACGCTATAAGGGCATCGGGACACCAGTTGGCGTCAGAAGGTAGGGTAGCGACCGAAACGCTGGATTCAGTTGCGCTGGACATCTGTTCAACTGAAGAACTGATTACTATGGCGAACGCTTATTGGGATAGGGAGTTGGGCCTAAAATCCGAATAGATAATAAATATGACAATCATCAAGAACGGCCTCATATACCTGGTTCGATTGGCAATCAGGCTTTGCCCCGGAGGAACATGTTTAGCTATGGTGTTCCTTGCGCCGACAATGCTCGGCCTGTTTCACAGTTATTGTTTTGCGGGAGGAATGTTGCAAGTTTTTCCGCCGGAAGTAGACGGGAAACTTTGTCCTGTAGCCAGACCAACCTGTCTGATTTCCAAAACTTTCCTGACCGTCTCGGACTCATCTATTGAAGTTAAAACCGAACAGGTTTTCAGGAATGACAATGATTACTCGCTCGATGCCGTGTTTGTTTTTCCCTTAGCTTTTCAAGGCCCTTACAATGTAGTGGAAACCCTAATCAACGGAGAGAATGGGACTTTCGACATTCTGAAGCCTGTTGAAGTCTTCCCTATTCTGAAAAAGATCACATGCCAGACTGAAGATCCCGCTCCGCTGGCAATTTGCGGTTCGCACGCAGTTGTCTGTCCAGGGATCAAGCTGGGCATTAGAGAGAGCAAATCGTTCCGCATAACGTACAGGGTCCCTTTTGTTGTGTCAAAAGACGAAATCTTTGATATGACAGTCCCTATGGTCGGTGAGCGTTACGCCAGGAACCCGATTGGGGAATATGAGGTCCTCGTCAGGTTTAAAATGTCGCGCGCAGTTAGGACCTCGATTTCTCCTACGAACTATATCCGTATTGATAACGAGTCAGTCGGTCGAAGACTTGTGGCCTGCAAGGAACGAGGCCTGCGTGCCCCTGAGGATTTCAGGCTTATTACAACTTTTGGAGGTCCAGATTTAAACTTACGGACACTTTTCTATAGATCTGACGAGAGTCAGGGTTATTTCATGGCTATGGTGGAGCCTCCAGTAACAAAAAAGTCGGATGAATCGCCCCCGGCTGATTTGGTTATGCTGCTCGATTGCTCAAGCAGCATTAGCCCGCAAGATCTTGAATTGGCGAAGAAGGCCGTCACACTTCTTATCGAAAAGTGCCGGCCAAAAGATAGATTCCAGGTGATCAGTTTCTCATCCAGGCAGAAAAGGATGTTCGGGTCTCTGGTGGAAGCCCAGCCTCACAACGTGTCCTCAGCAGTAAAATTTGTGGAATCTGCCGAACCAAGTGGGGGAACAGATCTGTATAACACCATTCTGGACGCGTGCGACACCCTTGGATCGAGAAAGCGATCAAGTATGATCCTTCTGACAACCGATGGAAAAGCCACCATCGGCAAGACGACTCCTGAAGCGTTGATAGATATGGTGAAACGCTACAATAGGGGCAAGGCCAGGATATTCATAATAGCCATGGGATCATCTCCGGACGTGGCAACCCTCGATCAGATAGCCAGGATAACCGGAGGAGCAATGCTCCAAGCCCCGGGCGCCAAGGATTTTGACGCCAAAGTTTCCCGATGGCTTTCAAACATTATTTCACCTCAGGTAACCGAGCTTGCCATCAATCTTAAAGAGGTGACCACCGAAGGTTTAATTCCAGAACCCGCGCCCGATATTATAGGTCAGGAAAGTATCGTCGTCTTTGGCAGATATGGCAAAGAAGCAGCGGGCGAGGAAACCGTGAACCTCAAAGGGAAAATAGGAGGTAAGGTTAGGGAGTTAATCAAGAAAGTTAATGTGCCTACTGAAGCAACTTCTTTTGACTTTATTCCTGCCCAGTGGGCTATGCGTAAAATGGCCGGCATACTTGATCTTGAGAGGACTAAGGGAGAAAACCGGACGCGTGAAGCGCAAACCAAACAATTGAGTTCCCGATTTGGTTTCACGGTTTACGACATCTCCCCAAAGTTTGGAGAACTCTTTGCTGACTCACTATGGAAATACAAGACTTCTTTTGTCATCTCGGATGTTACACAAAGCCGATTCAAAAGGATTGGACCGATGCTGTTCAAATGCGATGATGGCTCCTGGACTCAATTGTCCCCTCAAACATCGACAACCACAAAAGAGATTAAATTTATGAGCGACCAGTACTTCGATATGGTCTTTAGCAATGAGAGGCTCGGGGACATTTTTGCGTTGGGACCGGACGTGTCATTTACGAACAATGGGACCTGTTTCAGAGTGGTTAATCCACCGGCGCAAGCAATGCCCGAACCCCCCGGCGTCAACAAAGACTGATGTCCCGGTTTCAGACTATTGGGGACCGCATGATCAAGGAAATTCCCTGCCTGGCCGCATTCGCCAGTGCAGGCTGTTCATCTTCAAGTCCTACAATTTGTCGCAGATGGTCCGCTGTTCTCAATAACATCATCGCAAGATCGCCCTGGTCGGCGGATAGATTTTCGATCAACTCATCCCATTCAACCTGACCCGCCCATAAAAAGGTCGCGGCGCAAGGCCAGAAAGAAATTGGAGGAAAATCAAACCCTCTGTCTATCATATAATTTACCAGTGGTTTCAACCTCTGTATTATGTTCCGAAACTGTTTCCAAAGCTTTCTGGTATCATTCCACAACTCGCGACTCATTTGAATCTCCCGGTCTTTATCAACCACGAAAGGCGCAATCAATGACGCCAGGCTGATGGGATCCAGGTTCGAAAGGTCTCCACTTCTTATTAGTTCGGCAATTAATAAAGGTTGATCCAATCTGAGTTTTGCAGCCCACTTACCATCAGCGGTCGGCGCCCCATTCTTGTCAAGGTAACCTAACTCCCGCAAAAGCTCCAGGTGAACGTAAAACTGTTCAACCAGCTTGGTTTTCACTTTCTTTGCGCGGGTCTGATTCAGGGAATATGACGCAAAAGACAGTTCCAGCAGTTTTATTACTCCGGCGGGATCGTGGGACAAAAGAAGGTTCAGGACCATCGAGAAATTTATCGCTATCTGTGAACGCAGCGGTTCAGGGCTTGATGTTAAAAGCTCTTGAGCCACCGAGATATCAAAAAATTTTCCAGGGACCAGGACAGTAAAACCGGCCTTGTCTTTGCCTCGCCGTCCAGCTCGACCCGTCATCTGGTGAAAGTCGGTGGCGGTCATGTCCACAAAGGACCTGCCGTCAAACCGGTCTGTCTGGAGAATCACAACAGTGCGAGCAGGGAAATTGACCCCCGCAGCGACCGTTGATGTCGAGAAAATAGCTTCAAGGCGACCAGCCTGCATCATGTTCTCAACCAGCAGACGCCATGCGGGTAGATGCCCTGCGTGATGCGCCCCCACTCTACATGTCAGCAGTCTATCTATGTGTCTCTGGGTCCGCAGGTCGGGGTTGGCTTCCAGATAAGCGTCAAGCTCTCTATCAAAGCCGTCCTCATGTGGTTTCATAGGCGCCGGGTTCAGTGAACCTAAAGCTTTGTCGCAGTCTAACCTTGACTTCATAAAGATTATTGCCGGTAAAAGATTGAAATGTCTGAGAACGTCCAGGATTCGGTTGAAATCGGGTGGTTCGTTAGATTGAGACCTTCTTTGTTTTCTTTGATTTTTCGCCAGAAGCGCCACTTGAGGGAAAAGCCGTTTTCCTCTGAGAAATGGTGTCAGTTCGCCGGATGGGGCCAGAAAAAGCGCATTTAGCGGAACAGGCCTTTCTACCGAAAGGACCACCTTACAAGGCGAATTCCGGGTGTTTTGCAGCCAATTCGAAACTTCCGCAGCATTCGATATGGTAGCCGACAGCAGTAGAATTCTGACCCGAGGTGGGAGATATATCAGGACTTCTTCCCAGACAACGCCACGATCCGGGTCTCCGAGATAATGAGCCTCATCCAGTATCACGAGGTCCACGTCAATATCCAAACCGGACTCCATGGAGTCGTAAAGCTGATTTCTTAGGATTTCGGTTGTGCCCACTATTAATGGGGCATCAGAATTTTCTTTACGATCCCCGGTCAGGATACCTACGTTCTCTGCCCCGAACGTAACGCTAAACTCTTCATTCTTGGCGTTTGAAAGCGCTTTGAGAGGAGTGGCGTACCAAACCTTGAGGCCTTTGGAAAGGCAATTTCTGGCGGCCTCAACAGCTATCCATGTCTTACCCGATCCAGTAGGGGCGCTTACCAAAACATCCTGAACCAGAATATTTTCGAGGGCCTTTTTCTGGAAGGGGTCAGGGACAAAAGGAGTTTGTTCGGGTACCCCTATATTGGATAGTAAAAGTTCTGCTTCGCTGTGTATGTGTGGATGAAACGAACCAGCTTCTTTTGTGTGAGTGTCCTGTTTTCTTGCCGGCTTGAACGCAATTTTTCTACGAAGGTTTGGCCTTGGTTTACGTTGTTGAGAGTTCATACCTTACTGCTAATACTTTTAAAAGACCTTCGAATCTGACATTAAAACGTTAACCAAAATTCACAGGCGGTTCACCTAAGCATTCGAACAGGGCATTCAGAAAGGGATTACATATCGATTATACGCCCGCGAAAGCTTTTTCGAGATCGTAAAGGATATCTTCTTCATCCTCAATACCGATAGACAGTCTGATCATTTCGTTGGGGATACCAGCGAGCAGACGCTGCTCATCCGAAAGCTGGGAGTGTGTAGTGCTTGCTGGATGAATCACAAGACTTTTGGCGTCACCAACATTGGCCAAATGGGAAAACAGCTTTAGGCCGCGCATAAATTTCTCGGCAGCCTCTGTTCCGCCATGGATCCCAAAAACCACAACTCCGCCTGACAGGCCGTCCCTGAAATATTTTTTAGTGAGTTCGAAAGAGGGGCTGGATTCCAGACCCGGATATTTCACCCAGTCAACTTTACGATGCTTCTCAAGATAACGGGCTACAGCGAGAGAGTTTGAACAATGACGCCTCATTCGTAGCGACAAAGTCTCCAGACCCTGAAGAAAAATCCATGAGTTGTCAGGGCTGATGCAAGCCCCCATGTTTCTTAGAGGGGCTAATCTCATTCTCAAGATGTAGGCCATTGCACTCATTTCCCCGAGATCATGGGCGAACCTCAACCCGTGATAAGATGGTTCGGGTTCGTTGAACAACCTGAATTTGGGATCAGTCCAGTCAAATTTGCCGGCGTCAACTACCACGCCACCGATAGCTGTCCCATGACCGCCAATCCATTTGGTCAATGAATGAACCACAATGTCCGCTCCGTATTCAATGGGCTTAAAAAGGTACGGAGTCGTAAAAGTGGAATCGACTATTAATGGAACATGAGCCTGGTTTGCTACCTTTTTGACTTCCAGAAACTCCGGTACGCAAAGTTCAGGGTTTCCTATTGTTTCTACGAAGATGGCGCGCGTCTTTGGATTAATTGAACTTGCAAAAGCCTCTGCGTCCCCACAGTCGACGAAACGTGTCTTGATGCCCAGTTGCGGCAGAATGTCGTGGAAAAGAGTGAATGTGCCCCCATAGAGGTGCCTGGACGCCAGAAGTTCGAATCCATGTTCAATGATGTTGATCACGGAATAAAATACGGCGGCGCTACCTGACGCCAGAGCCAAAGCGCCAACCCCGCCTTCTAAAGAAGCCATCCTCTTTTCGAGTACGTCGGACGTTGGGTTCATTATTCTAGAATAAATATTGCCCGGCTCTTTCAGTCCAAAAAGATTGGCGGCATGCTCCGAGTCTCTGAAAACAAAAGACGATGTTCTGTAAACTGGCACAGCGCGAGACAAAGTCGCAGGATCAGGCGCGTGGCCGGCATGAATCGCTTTTGTATCAAAACCATAATTTCGTTCTTTATCTTCCATTGCTCGGTCCTCCTGCTCCTGTCGCAATATGAGCCAAGACCTATCCAAAAATGCGACCTTATCAAACTCACTGTTAGGTTACTTGATCATGGTTGCGGAAATTCCAGGATAAATCAAAAGAGCGCAGGTCTTTTACCTCTTGCCTGGAACAATAACACAAAAACCATGCGAAGACCCAATATATAACTTTTCTACCCTGTCAGGTTAGAACCAGTCCAATAATCCCTCAGAAAGGCCTAACCCTATATTGGACATCATCTACAAAAAACCAACCCCGGTTAAAGCGTTGTTTACTTGACTTTTTTCGTGATTTCGAATAATTAGTCAATTATGTTGAACCAATTTATAATCGAACTCGAGAAACGAACCAGGATCGATACGTTGCTTTCCAGGTTCAGGAATTTATTCCATTCGAGTCCCGATTCACTTTGTTTCTCTGATGAAGCTTTTTTAAAACTACTTGATATAGTAGAATCGGGTGGACGTTCGTACTTGAATGTGGCTATTCAAGCCGGTGTGAGGTGGGCTAATCCGATTCAGCGAATGTCTTTGAGAAAGGCAATCCATTCCCGTGGATTCCTTTCCCCTGCCTGTCTATGGGCTTATAGGACCCTTAGAGGGGGTTATGAGCCGCTTTTGAAGGATTTTAAGGCCCCTGAAATGGGCTTCATGCAGATACTGATTCTCCGCCATGTTGATCCAGCGGTCTCTGTTCCGTTTCTTATAGAAAACTTCCAACAGAAATCAGATACTCCGGAAGAATTGAAAGATCTGGCCCGGCTTTGCACCCTTGCCATCCTAAACAACGGCATGACTCCCGACCTTTTGAAGTCCTTACAAACGCGTTATCCCAAAACACCTATTCTGAGGAATTGGAGACCATCCATCCCATGCGGTGAGATTCCAAGAAAAGTCCAGGCTACCCGCGGGGCCGATGACTTCCATCAGTTAGTCAGATCTGTTCTGGATGTTAGGGAACTCTCCTCCCTCACGAGAGTCCTCTATTTAACATGGTTATTCTATGTTCCCCTGTCCGACAAGGACTTTAGACAATTGTGGCTTAATTCAGCGGACAGCAATTACTTCCATCTTCTTGCCGGTTCCGGAATCGTTGAGCGGTCCGGTTCCGGTTACATTCTGACGTCTGATATCGCGAAGCAGGGTCTTGCCCGGAGATTCCTGTTCGAAACATATCCTTTGGCCAAGGAATCCATACAAAGATCCAGGACCGTCAAGATGAAAGAGGAACGGGAACGAAAAGTTAAAAACAGCGAACTGGACAGGCAAGCCCTTGAAATGTCACCTGATGGTATAATCTGTGTGGACCAGGCAAAATCTCTTTATTACATGAACCCTGCGGCGGAGAAAACGTTGCAGGACGAGAGCTGGCTCCGTACAACACTGTTCGGTCCAATTTCATTTGAAGACTCTATCCGGAGGTATTCCAGGGAAAGGGTAATTTCCAATATCAGAAAATTGGGATCCGACCAAGCAATATCAGCGCAAATTTTTGGCGATAGAATTTCCCTTGAAACTCAAGGCAAGCATTTTGACATTGAGCTAGGTCCACAGGTGGTGCTCATAAGGAATAGCACTGATCAGAATCTTATAAACAAAGAAGTCGGTAAGCTGTACAGGCATGAGTTGTCAGCCGCCCTTGATGTCATGGGAATAGGTATAGACAGCGCAAAACGGCTAATATTGCTAGGCTCGCCTGAAGAATCTGTAAAAATTCTCGAACAGATAGAAAACAAACGTTTAGAGCTTTTCCACATGCTGGAAGAGCGAATAGATTTTATCAGGCTCCATTCTGATTCTTTTCAGATACAACCCGCTGCGGTAAACCTGAACATACTGGTAGACAAATGTTTGGAAAATTATTCGGAAGTGGCCGCGAACAAAGGCGTAAAAATTCAATCCAATCACCTTGATGAACAGGGAATATTCGTTGCGGGAGAAGAAAGATTTCTTAGACGGGCCATTGACAACCTGGTTAGAAACGCTGTTAAGTTCTGTCATCAAGGTGGAAGAGTCGAAATCAATTTGAGATCATTGATCAATCAGTCTTGCTGTTCGGTAGAAGACGACGGACCTGGAATACCGCCGGAACATCTGGGGAAAATTTTTCATTTGGGGTTCACTACAGGTGGAAGTGGTAGAGGTCTTTATCTGGCCAAAAAGATCGCCAAGGCCCACGGTGGACGCCTTGAAGTCAAGAGTTCACTGGGAAATGGGACTTGTTTTACCCTCACTCTGCCGAAATCGATCGAGATATGATCCATGCAAAAGCCATCCCTGCTAATAGCCGATGATGAAGACATAATCAGAAAGAGGGTAGGGCTCATGTTAGGCCCCTCTTTCAGGATTCAGGAGGTCTCGACGGCAAAGGAAGCCATGGAAGCGTCGCCTTGTGATTTTGATGTCATCCTTCTGGACATCATGTTTCCTGACGGGAATGGTGTAGACATATGCAGGTCTATCAAAAAGGACGATCCCCACAGTACTGTGCTGATAAACTCTTCCATGGAAACCGTCGAGGCCTGGAACAAGGCTTTTGAAGCAGGGGCGGACGGCTATTTTGAGAAACGGGAACTTTTGAACACCGACCCGCGAAAAATATGCCTGATGATCAATAGTCTCGTTGAACGCAACAGATTACGCAGACGGACTGAGGAAATTAACAGGAAACAGGCTAAACTTCTGTCGGTGCTAACGCACGATGTGCGGGCTCCGTTTCAGGCATTGCTTGGCACTATGAATCTTTTAAAAAGAAGTGACATCCCTCCCGACCTTTCTGCAAATGTTGACAGAATGTTTGAATCAGCGAATCAGCAACTGTCATTCATCAATTCCTTGCTGGAGTTGTTGCGATTGGATTCCGGTCTTACCCAACTCCGGCTATTGCCTACGGATGTCAATCTCGCTGTAAATCAGAGTGTTCAGACCATGACGACCTTGGCCATGGCAAAAGGCCTCAAAATAGAAACGGAACTTGAAAAAGATCTCCCCAAAGTTTCAGGGGACATTGGACAAATAACCAGGATCCTGAATAATTTGATCAGCAATGCCATAAAATTCACGAACAGGGGTGGAATAATCCGAATCCAGACAAACGAACTTTTGAAAAAGGGAACAAGTGGCGTTTCTGTTGCAGTTTCCGACAATGGAATAGGGATAAGTGATCAGGACCGAGAGCGACTGTTCTCACCGTTCCATCGCGGAAGAGAAAAAGGGACGGACGGCGAAGTCGGATCAGGATTGGGGCTTTCGATTTGCAAGGAGCTGATAGAACTGCATAATGGTAGCATAGAATTGGAAAGCTATCCAGGAAAGGGTAGTATGTTCAAGCTTTGGTTTCCATTGCCGCAATAGTCTGAGCGTGTGATAACCGGAACAAATGAAGACAGAATCCAGCCGTTCATTATCGCTCTGTAAAGCCGGCGCAAGAACGCCGGCCATGTTGGTTTTGATTTTAATCGGGACTTTAACTCTATCCTTGTTGGTAAGTTGCGATGTCACACCAGTGAAGCCGGAAGAGGTGTTTATTCTGTATCGTGAGAGAATGAACGCTGACAAAGTTAAGGACGCCAGAAATCTATTGTCCACAGATTCGCTGAATCTGGCCAAAGACATTGACGAACATTACAAGTTGGGCCAACCGCCGGAGAAAACGGCCCTGTTGAACATATTGGACCCTGTGGCGCCACCGACTCTGGTAAAGATGGATGAAGGACTGGCGCTATTGCAAGTCAGGACATTGAAGGGACAAACTCGGCTGATAAGATTGACAAAGTCCGATCCTAAATCTCCCTGGAAAGTTGATATGACCGAAGAACTCAGATCACTTCAGGCTTTTCTGGAGGCTAGGGAAGCTTTGAGCGGTCTACAACGGCAAGCAGGAGAATTTGCCGCATCGTGGAAGGCGTTCGACAATCAACTGGAAAAGATGGGAGGGCCGGAACCAGAACCAAAGCCTCAGATCAAAGAAGCTGTTCGCAAACCGGTCAAGCCCAAACATACGCCAAAACGGCAGAAGAAAGAAGAAAAACCCCGAGCAAAATGAGAAACCATTGAACGGTTGGGGGAACGAATCCCAATTAGTCAATCAGTTTGTTCAGCTCAGCCAACAGTATTTCATTGACCACCTGAGGATTTGCCTTGCCCCTGGTAGCCCTCATTGTCTGACCGACAAAGAAGGCCAGCAACTGGGTTTTGCCCGCCAGATAACGTGATACCTCTCCGGGATTTTCAGTGAGGATCTTTTTAATCACATCTGTAAGTTCGGAAACATCGGAAACCTGCACTAGACCCTTTTCCCTGACTATTTGATCAGGAGATTTCCCAGAAACCCACATTTCATCAAAAACGGTCTTGCCTATTTTACCGGAGATTGTTCCTTCTTCAATCATGCTCAAAAGTTTGGCCAGGTTCGCTGGTGTAACAGGGGAAGAAATTGTTCCCGGGTCCTGTCCTTTTGCGGCTCTCATAAACTCTGTCATTATCCAGTTACTGACTGACTTTGGGTTGGGGAAGATGGTCACAGTGTCTTCAAAGAACTGAGCCAAAGAGCGCTCCGCAGTTAAGACGCCGGCGTCATACTCGGGTATCCCGAGGTCCCTGACAAATCTGTCCCGTTTTTGACGAGGTAGTTCCGGCAATGCAAGCTTCATTTTTTCGATCAGGTCGGATTCAACTTTTAATGGTAGGAGGTCTGGATCAGGGAAGTAGCGATAGTCATGGGCCTGCTCCTTGCTTCGCATTGACACGGTCGCCCCTGTAGACGGGTCGAAAAGCCGCGTCTCCTGGACGATGGAGCCTCCGTCCCTCAAGACCTCAGTGTGTCTTTCGATTTCGTATTGCAGACCTTTTTGAACATTCTTAAAGGAGTTCATGTTTTTTAGTTCGGTTTTGGTGCCGAGACTGGTTTGCCCTTTAGGGCGAATAGACACGTTTGCGTCACAGCGGAAACTGCCTTCTTCCATGTTTCCATCGCAGATCCCCAGGTAGACCAGGATGGAACGCAGGGACTTGAGATAGGCGGTGGCTTCTTCAGTTGTCTTTATGTCTGGTTCCGAGACTATCTCTATCAGGGGTACCCCTGTTCTGTTGAGATCAACATAAGAAATCGGTTTGTGCTCGTCGTGAATGAGTTTACCGGCGTCTTCTTCCATGTGAATTCGTGTTATGCCGATCCTCTTGATTCCTGACGATGTGTCGACGTCTATCCAACCGTGTTCTGCGACGGGAAGTTCATATTGCGATATCTGATAATTCTTTGGCAAGTCGGGGTAATAGTAGTTTTTTCTCGCGAACCGGCTCACTCCGTTGATTTGACAGTTGCACGCAATAGCCATCAACACAGTGTATTCGAGGGCTGTCTTGTTGAACACCGGTAAAGAACCGGGCATCCCCTGACAAATGGGACATGTATGGGAGTTAGGCTCGGAGCCGAACTTGGTGGTACACGAACAAAACGCCTTGGAGTTGGTTAGAAGTTGGGCGTGAACTTCCAAACCTATTACTGCTTCGAATTCCATAATTCTATTCCTATATGGCTGGATGTTTCAAATGGTGATCGGTTTCTCTCTGGAAAGCAGCGACCAATTGGACTAGTTTGGACTCCTGGAAGTGAGACGCTATAAGTTGCATACCTATGGGGAGCCCATCCCTGGAAAGTCCTGCAGGGCAGGAGATGCCGGGGAGACCAGCCATGTTTACCGGGATGGTAAAAACATCAGTCAAATACATTTGTATGGGGTCATCAATCTTTTCCCCGATCCTGAAAGCCGGTGCAGGAGCGACTGGGCTAAAGATTCCGTCACATGATTCGAACGCCTTTTTAAAGTCCTTGGTTATGAGTGTTCGAATCTTGGCGGCTTTAAGGTAATAGGCGTCATAATAACCCGAGGAAAGCGCATATGTACCCAGCATTATTCTGCGTTTGACCTCCGGGCCAAAACCTTCCGCTCTGGTTCTGCAATACATGTCTATCATGCCGTCGAATTGCTCTGCCCTGTGTCCGTATTTTACGCCATCGTACCTGGCAAGATTCGACGAAGCCTCGCAGGGGGCTATCACATAGTACGCAGCAATTCCGTAGTCCAGGGAAGGCAGGGAGAGTTCAACAAATTTGACGCCGAGTTTTTCGAAAACCTTTCTTGCGTCCGACAAACTCTTTTCCACATCTTCGTTGCCCAGCTTATTAAAAAATTCGACGGGAACCCCTAAAGTCATTCCGGATACAGATTTATCAAGGAACGTTGTGAAATCCGGATGCTGAATTGGGACCGAAGTGGAATCCATGGGATCATGTCTGCAAAGAAGGTTTAGAAGTAAGGCGATATCCGAGACGTCTCGAGCGAGAGGCCCTATCTGATCAAGACTTGAAGCGTAAGCTACCAATCCGAATCGCGAAACTGAGCCGTAAGTGGGTTTAATTCCGGTAACCCCGCAAAACGACGCCGGCAGTCTAATGGAGCCACCAGTATCGGATCCTAAGGCTACTGTAGCCTGACCACAGGCCACAGCCGCTGCCGAGCCCCCACTAGATCCTCCAGGGGTCCGTTCGGTGTCCCACGGATTTTTGGTAGGCCCCCAGCAGGATGTCTCCGTCGATGACCCCATAGCGAACTCATCCATGTTTGCGCTTCCCAGGATCACCATGCCTTCGTCTTTGACGGATTTCACGACTGTCGCATCGTAAGGAGGACTGAAATTCGCAAGGATTTTCGATCCACATGTGGTTTTCCTTGATTTCAGACACATGTTATCCTTTATGGCTATCGGGATGCCGGTTAAAGGACCGGCAGTCCCTTCTTCGATCCGCCTGTCCGCATCTTTAGCCATTGCCAGGGCGAGATCGGGATAAGTATTTACAAAAGAATGGATCATGGGCTCTAGTGTACTAATTCTGTCTAGGACGGCTTGAGTGATTTCTACCGACGAGATCTTCTTGTCAAGCAAAAGTCCCGCCAATTGAGTAGCGGTTTTTTCGTAAAGGTTGGACACCTGTTTTCCCCTTTTAAGAATTCATGAACCAGGCTAACTGGTCACTCAATAATTTTGGGAACAAGGAAAGACGAGCCGTCGCTCGCCGGGGCATTTGCTAAAGCGTGTTCAATAGGCAGAGACGGCTTTACCGCATCTTCTCTTAACGGAGTGAAGAGTTCAACCGGCCCCGCCATAGGTTCGACGTCATCAGTTGGAACAACGGAGAGCGTGTCCATGTACTTGAGCACGTCATCGAGTTGACCCATAAATTTTGTCTTTTCTTCATTTGACAAGGCTAATCTGCCGAGTACCGCCACATATTCGACTTGTTCTTGTGTGATTTTCATTTTACTTCGTTTTTGTAAGCTATCCGCATGTGATCAAAACGGGATGTTTCGTCAACTTAAACCCTTACGGCTGATTATGTCAAGTCGCAGTTGGCTTTGAAAACCCAGGCTGCAAAGTATGGCGTCTATGACACGAGATCAACCTTCAATTCTTATTGTCCCCTTCGGGGAATGGGAGAAAAACCCTCGCCTTTAGGCGAAGACTTCAGTAGGCTTGCGGTATTATGCAACACTATCGCAAGACATCGCACGCGGTTTATGA
>JAJYDQ010000093.1 GCA_021777225.1 Deltaproteobacteria bacterium | reverse complement strand
GCCCGGCCTGAACGCCAAGAAATCATTTTGGAGCTGGTCCACCATCACGGGAGCAATCCATCTCGCCAGCGGGTTACCAACCCAGTCCCTATGTTTTCCAGAGCCAATCCGGGGAGCGTCCATACGGCCCGGATGACAATTTTGCCGATTCCAACAGATCGCTTAAAGATTATCTTGATATTATACTCCGACGTCGTGCCGCGGTTTTAATTTTTCTCGCCGCCTCATTGGTTATCTCTGTTTTGTACTGTTCTTTTGCTACTCCACTTTACACTTCCAAAACACGCCTTGAAGTTTTAGACAAGAAAGAAAAGACTGAGAAAAAGCTGTCCGGTGAAGAAGCTGTCGATACTCGGTCTTACATGAGCACACAAATCGAGATCCTTAAATCGCGTCCAATTGCGGAGGCTGCTGTCACGCGAATGAACCTTCTTGAAAAGGACGAGGGCGCCTCAAGCAGTTTTAGCCTGTTTAAGGCCCCTGTTTATTTGTGGCAAACTATTTCTTCCTGGTTCAAAAGTGATTCGGATTCGGATCAGGCTGATGACAAGAAGGCTCAGAAACTTGCTGTATTGGCTGATTCCCTGGCAGGTAGCATCGTGGCGAAACCGGTCAAGACCAGCAACCTGCTTGAAGTTTCAATCACTGCCAAATCCCCTCAAAAGGCCAATGAATTACTAACAAATTATATTGACGCCTACATTGCGTCCAATCTTCAAAAGAGAAGAAGTGAGAGCATTCAGGCCGAGCAATGGCTAAAGGATGAAGGCGCAAAGGTTGAAAAGAACCTTAGGGAGGCTGAGTCAAAATTACTTGATTTCTGTGTTGACCACGGCCTTGTGGTAGCTACCGAGGGCGCTTTGGGTCAGGTAATGAGCCTATTGAACAAAAAAATTGAGGGACAGGTTCATTCGGAAGAATCCAAAATGAAGGCAAAAGTCCAAAAGGAAACCAAGTATGCTGTGCCTGAAACAATGTCGCAAGGGTCGAACCAAACATATATAAGCAAACTTAAGGAGGACCTGGCTAAACAGGAAGGTGAATATACCGAAATGCAGGGAGTTTATTCCTCCAATTATCCAAAAATGGTTTTACAGCAACGAAAGATAAAATTTCTTCAAAACCGGATCGCTGAAATTGAGAAAAATCTCGCAACCGGCGCGGTAGAATCGGCTGAAAAGGTTGAAGCCGCGATGAAGGGCAGCGTTGAGGAAACCAAGCAGGAGATTGCTCGCGTCAAAGGCCTCGAAGCTGAATACTCGATTCTTAAAAAGGATGTTGACACTAACTCTGAATTCTTGAAACTGATCCTTAAAGAAGGCCAGGAAATGGGAATTAAAGCCCGGACCATAAGCAACAATATGATTGTCGCTGACCCTCCTACATTACCGAGAGCCCCATCCTGGCCCAAGAAAAAACTTATTCTGCTTATCGGCCTGGTGTTCGGTCTTGTAGGAGGTGTTGGCGTCGCTTTTATATGGGAGCAGATGGATGACACTCTGCAAAACCCTGATCATTTGTCCAGGTCTCTGAACGTGCGCAGACTGGGAATTGTTCCGGATGTCTCAAAGACTGGAACTTATGATGAAAATGAACTGTCGGAAGGAGTTGTCGAGTTTCTGGCTTATAATAATCCAAAAACCCCTATTGCAGACGCTATAAGAAACCTCCAGATGTCCATATTCTTTTCATACCCTGATTATGAAATAAAGTGTCTGGCTGTTTCCAGTTCGTTGCCTTCGGAAGGGAAGACTCTGCTCGCTGTTTCTTTCGCATCCGTGCTTTGCGCGGGCGGAAGCAAACGAGCGGTTGTCGTTGATATGGATATGCGCAAACCGAGGATTCATTCGGTTTTCCGGGTCCCGGCCTCTACGCCCGGGATGTCAAATTTGCTCAATGGAAACGGGAACGCCATGCCCGTGTCGGACGTTATTCACGCTCACACCATTCCTGGATTTTATTACATAACATCCGGGCCGGTCCCTTCAGATTCCGTGAGTCTGCTCCATTCCCACAATTTGAAGAATGTCATGGATGAGTTGCGCTCCACATTTGACTACGTGGTGATTGATTGCCCTCCAATACTGGGTTTCCCGGACGCTCCGATACTCACCAGATTTACGGATGGGCTGGTGGTTGTGGCCAGGCAGGGTTATGTCGGAAAGAATGAAATAGTTGAAGCGATTGATCACATTAGCGCAGTGGATGGGGCAAACATACTAGGCGTAGTATTTAACCGGGCGCATGCTCCAGCCCTTTACGGCTATGGTTACAAGTATGGTTACCGTTATGGCGGCCATTACTATCATCAGAGCTACAAATATTACCACAACAGGACTTAATGATCAAAATGTCGGCCAGGCGGGACGATTGCCTAGGCTGGACAGAGCTTTTTCCGCGGCTTCACGAACAAGTTTTACCGGACTGGAACTCAATATTTCCAGATAGTGTCTGATTTCTTCGTCCTGGACGTTTAACTGCTCCAGTGTTCTAGCGATAGCCAAATTCACATCCGGGTCCGCTTTGTCGATAATGGATTGAATGGTAGGCTTACCAATGTTTATAATAATAATTCGGGACATTATCCAGCGTGATCGAATCTGATAGTTAACTTTCAGATATTCCAGGTCATCAGGCTCCAGGTTCGGTATTGCAATCAAAGTGTCGAATACTTTTGCCCCCCCTATTTTAACCATCTCCTGACAAAAGAACGAATCACCGGGATATGTGGTGTTGTCGGAATAACACATGGTTCGTAACGCCTGAAGATTCCCAGTATTGAGCGCATCATGCAATGATTTACGATTCAGCGTTCCTCTGTTCAGTTCAGCGTAGACAAGGAGACCGAGTCCAAAATCCAGAATAATAGCCAGAAGGCACAACGCAGCGAATCTCGCTCCTTTTCGCTTTATCAGACCAACAATTGCCGCGATCATCAAAACTATGCCCGCCATCATTAGCAGGCTCATGAATTCGACACGCCTGGACGTCACAGACAAATATTCAGTAGAAGTATGGTGGTGGGGGCCTAGTGTATCAAGGACCCTGGACGCCACTGACGCAATTTGAGGATCAGCATGGCTTTCTGACAAATGCTTCAGAAATGCATAGGAGGCTGGGTCCCGGAGTGCGGAAAGGGTTTTTAAAACACCCTCCTTTTCGGGAACAGAACCTTTGAGACCTGTCTGAAAAAGCGGCAAAAGAAGGGCCACATTTCCGGGATCACGGGTAATATGGTCCTTCATCATTTTTGTTAATGCGCTGTTGGCGCTTTGGCTGATCTGGAAGGTTTCAGAAGATTGGCGCCCGGAGATTATGGTATTGTCGTTAAGTAGTCTGATTATTTGTGGAATGAACTGTACGTAGCTTTTTTCCTCGATCGATTTGATAGCCTCCAACCTGACATTCGGGTCTATGGACGCCAGGCGCTTTTTGTATTCCTCAGCGCCTGGATCCTTAATTTTTTCGTCGGGCTTAACAGTTGTTTCGGTTAGGGATGAAAAGTCGTGAAACATTTGAGAGGTCACATAATCGTAAGCGAGGCCAAGATCGGTGAAGCGAGGCTTTAAAGCGAGCGCGGCGGCGCCAATTATAATGACACAGATGAGTGAAGTGTAAATAAATGATGTTATGTTTCGAGTACGCAATGAAATTACGGGGTATTTCGAGTAGGCGTTTTAGAACGAACCCACGCCGGCAGATCTGATTTGTGGGGCGTAAGTACAATTCCGTCAGCTAAAAGAGATTTGCCGGCGCCAATTCCAAACAGATGATTATAAATGGGAATTTAACCGCTATTAGGGGTGACTCTGCTGTCCGCCGCCACCGCCACCGCACGCCAAGAGCAGGAACGTGAGAACTGGTAACAACAACAGGAGATAGGTCACATATTTCTGACTGGAAATTTCGAAGTTTTCAAAATTTTCTGCCTTAGCTCCAAGTAGCTTTGATAACAATTGTTTCATTTCTCTAAATACCTCCTTGATTTTTATCTTAAAATCACAGAGTTAATAATATTATTCAACACCAAAACGCCCGTGAAGCTTTTTCACTAATATGATTATATCCTTCTGGTTGGTTTTTTCAACAATATTTTTCAATATTTTCGATTGATATTTTTTCAGTAATCAAGAGGAATGTCCACGGAAACATTTTGTCCATCAGCAGTGGTCATAGACCCTACAAGCTTGAGATCGTCCGTTACCCTGCCGACAAATCTAAAACCCATATTGTCTGAAGCCTGAACAGCCCCATTGTCATAGGTTCCTTGACCATAGTGAGTTTCCTGTTTCCCTGACGGTGTAACAATTTTTAACGTTCCCGTAACTGTTTTGCCTGTGAAGGTAAAAGTCGCCCTCCATTGCATGCCCATATATACGCCGGAGCTTGAACCGGAAAAATCCTGCTTGCCTATTTTTGCCAATACCTGACGAGTATCCTGTTCTCGAACCGATTTCTTGGCATAAGGGAGCTTCGTTTGATCCGCGTTTACATTCCGGGAACCTGATTTGGTTCTATTATCGTCCTTGCCTGCAAGATTAACGCGTTCCTGCTTTGCGAGAAGAGTCAGCAGCCCGTCAATTCCACCCTTCTTATCTTCATAATCTGAACGTTGGGGGGCTGACGCAAGGATCGAAGCAAGACGATCCCTGTCAGTAGGGTTGATGTTCTCAGCCAGGGTCCGACTGATGTAATCTCTGCCGGCTTTTGGCATGTCGTCCAGCATACACAATATCCCCATGTTATACAGCGCTTCCAGGTTGTGCTGATCAATTTTGAGCCCAAGTTCCAAATCCCTTATGGCCAAATCATATTGTTCAATTGCGGCATAAGCTGCGCTCCGGCCCAAATATGCGTCCACAATAAACGGATCGAGTTCAATCGCGTGATCGTAATCCGAAATGGCCTTGTCATAATATTTCATTGAATTTTCCGAGTCAGCGCGCGCAATGAAGCCTTTTGGATCTGATGGCTTTGAATCGATCAATCTATTCAAATCTTTCAGGGCTGAGTCCAAATTCCCAAGGCCTTCATAAGCTCGGGCCCTGAGTTCATAAGCTTCATTGCCGGCCCCCATGTTCAAAGCCTCGGTCAGGACCCTGATTGCCTTCAGATAAGCGCCTCTTTGAACATCCTGTCTCCCTTCATCAACGTAGGACTCCATCCTGGCCTTGGAACGCATCAGCCGGATACGGTCGATCGCCTCATTGGCTAAACAATTATAGGCGGCCGATGAAATCATTAGAACAGCAATTAATAGATACGCTCGTTTCTTTATCATGGCATCGATCCGAGAATCATGTTACAGGCTCAGGAAATTTTGAGAAACCGTTGAATTAATCAAGGTTAATGTAAATCGAAAAAATATTTCCTGTTATGAAGTTTGCGACGTTGTTCGTGAATTCTTTCAAGTAAATATGATATAACTCAATTTGTATTTTTTGTCATGAATGTAAATTGCGCATGTCTCGAGCCTATGGACGTTAAAACCATATCCGACATTGACAAATTTACAGGGAAAACATCTATCGCCGAAAAACTGGCGTTCGTGCTGTTTTGCGCAACAAGCGTCCAGTTTGCTCTCTTTAAAACATTTGTGCCTATTGTCCTTGGAGTCAAGACAGATCTTTACTCCGGAGCAATATGCGCGGTTACCTTATCGTGCGCTATTATCGCGGCTGGAGCGCGATTCCCGAAGATATCATGGGTGGAACTGGGTATTTCGGGGTCTCTCATTACTCTCGCGATCCTGAGTGGATTTTTTAGCGCTACATCCTGGAGTTCGACCGTATGGTCATTAACCTGGGGCGCAAACGCCCTCGGAGGATACTGGTCAGCCAGGCTTCTCCTGACTAGCAAAACCAGAGTCAAAATATTTGTTTGGGTATGCGCGATAACTCTGGACCTGCTTTTGGCCCTAAGTCTATGGGGCTATTATTTTCACGGTCTGAGCACATATTTTGTTTTCGACCTGCATTTGCTGGTCGACATCATACTGCTGCTTTCCTTCTCCAGTCTGGCTTTAATGATTAGCGCAAGCCTGCTGGGAAAAATCTTTGGGGTTTCGCTTCTTGTTCTTTCTTACGTTGCATTATATATATGCGGAGTCACAGCGGTAGATTCCGCAGTCCTTATTCCATCCGTTATACTTATTCCCGGCTTGATACTGACCCTTTCAAGGTCAAAAAGCAGATTGGCGCCCATCATTATCGTGCTGTTTGCAGTGGCTATAACAGCTCATTTTCTTTCATGGGAGTCTACCAAGAAACATTACAGTAAGGATTACAATTGGGGGAGGCTGGAATTCTACACTTTCTCAGCGCATGTCGCCAAGCAATCTCCCTGGTTTGGGATCGGGCTAAGGACACCTCGCACTCCCTATGTATCTGATTATAAGGGATGGCATAGAAGTTATTCAGAAAAGGAATTTGAACAATTCATATCGTGGGCGGTTTCATCCCAGAATATTTTCCTGACTTTTATGGTTGGATTTGGGTCTCCTTTTGCAGCAATTTACCTGTTTGCGATTGTGTTCCTCATGGTCAGGTTGTTCAGGGCTACCCTAAATCCGGCATCTGATGGGCCAATCCCACCCCTGGCGCTGTTTTTACCGATTACAGGGGCTATGCTGCACTTTTTGGTGATGGATATTCTACTTATGCCGACGATTGCATGGTTTTTCCATGTTCTGCTAGCCATGATTCCTAAACCAGCGCCAAAAGCCCAAAGGGAAAAAATCAAATTTCGATCAGTTCTTATAGTTGCCGGCCTGACAATTTTTGCCGCTTTGATAGGAATCATAGTTGGGACCCACCCCGCGTTTAACCCTGAAAATTTTCCTACTGCAGAAGAAATCAAGTTCAAATTCAGGAAGCTTCCCATAATATCGGCCTTTTACGAAGCAAAGCCGGAACATGAGGGTCCTATCAAAGATACCAGGGCCTGGCTTACGGTTAATATTGCAGGTTACCATGGTGGACCCACGGAATGGGCAATACTGTGCGTGCTGGACAATTCAGCGTCGATGCTCAAAGAAGATTCTCCATGGAGTCCGAACAGGTATGCGACAGCCCTGACATTCATAAACCGACTGGCGACGGATTCTGGCCCTGGTAACAAGCTGGCGCTCAGAGACTTTGGTAACGTGTGGCCGCTGAAACGAAAGGGACGGGATATAAATCTCCGGGTAAGCCGGATCATGATTCCCTGGACAGCTACTCCATTAAAATCAGATCTCACCACTCATCTTGAAAAAGAAGAAGCCGGAGCCAACAACATTTGCGCCGCAAGTGTATCAGCCTTGACTCATGATTTTCTAAAAGTGGAACCAAGGTTTGGGCCCCGAATTCTGTTGATTACTGACGCTTCCAGCGAATGCAATGTAGATTCTTTTCTCGATCTGATAGACCAGATGTACTCAGGGGAACGCAAACCTTTGATTGATGTGGCTCTTGTCGGAGCATCGGGATCGTGGGCTGATAGACTTCAGGAAGTAGCTAAAGATACAGGTGGCTTTAGTTTTGGCGTGACTTCACCTGAAGCCCTAAACACAGGGCTTGCGGATTATTTAACGACTCTAAACAAACCGCAGGAAGCGTCAGTTATAGTTACCCAAGATGACAAAAGCACGAGGATTGGGCCTGGATCAACCGTAGAACTTCAATCGGGATTATGTAATCTCAAACTGCCGGAAATTGGAGGTCTTACGGAGTCAGCTCGCATTATCAAGGATATAACTCTGTCAGGTGGCGAGAAAAAAGTCATCAACATCGTAATTGACAAAGGTCATGTGTCTGTCCAGCAGTAATCTCGTTTCCTTTCGACGGCTGTGTGAACCTGACCCCTAGCCGCGCTCCGGGAGCCACTTGAGGATTATTTTTTCAAAGTGAAGAATGATGAGTTCATGACTGGCGAGTTCAAAGTCCTGGCCCCACTAGCGGAGGCATTGGCTCTAACTACCAACAACAGCAACAAAAATATCATCCTGGGCGCATTGGACTTGACAGGACAAGTTAATTTGGACGCCTTAAAGATGGTTGTGTCGGAAATTGGTAATATTTTCCCTCAAATCAAGGCCCGCCTCAAAGAAGTCAAAATTCACCGGAAAAATTGTTTGGCATGGGAATTCGGCTCCGAATCGGATCCTCCGGCTCTGTTCATCCATGAGGCCAATATCAACAACGATTCCATACGTAGTAGCCTGAAAATTTTGCTTGATAGCCTGGCGCCCAGGCTTGATCGAGAAAGAGACATTTTCCATGAATCAGCCGCCGAATTCCATTTGTTAAGTTTTGACAAAAATCGCCACATTCTTGCATGTGTGTTATGGCATCCAGCAGGTGACGCTATCACGTTTGCGGAAATCGTAAAGGCGTTCATGAGTATGTATCACGAACTGGTAACCGGTCAAAACCGCGTGTTTTCAAATCATCCAATGTCGGTCTCAACTGGAAGCAAGCGTTTTATTCACAGTCACAAAACCAACCTGGCCGACTACTGGAAAACCTTCCGGGAGGCAATAATCCCTTACTCTTGCTGCTCCGTCCCGAGGGGTAACGGCGTACCGGGCGATTTTCGGGAGCATTACATCAAACGACTGCTTTCAGAAGCTGAGACTCAGCGCCTCGTTTCGAACACTGCGAAAATGAGGGCGACTTTTGTGGACTATCTCCTGTCCACAGTCTGTCTTTCCGTTGATCGATGGAATGACGCCCGTAAGACTGAGTCATCAATGATTTCCGCAGCTCTAACAGTGAATATGCAGGGACGAAATCGAGATCAGGAAGGACCAAACAACGATAGCGTGCTGTATTTCCGGTTCAGTCGGGAACAGAGAAAGGATCCCAAAATATTAGCACGGACTGTGTATCGTGCCCGAATAAGGAAATTTAGAGAGGGAGCGGACCTGAAATATTCCAAAGGCTTAGCGAAGGTAAATAATTTGCTGAGGAATTTCCCTTTTTCAATCCGACAAAAGGCGTACGTTAAAATTCTGCAAAAACATCAGACGTCATTCGCTTTAGGTTTCATAGGCGTCTTGTGGCCGGAATCCCTCGGTCGAAATATCTCTGGCGACTCCTATCTCAAACAGGTAGGTGGTCTCGGCGTAATTGAAGCGCATGGAATAGCCTATAGAATAGTTTCCAGAACCCCTTTGTATCTTACCGCCTACTTTTTTAGAAAGAGACTTAACCTGATATTGTCCGCGTCGGCATGGCTTTTCACCAAAGATGAAGCTCAGGAATTCCTGGACCTTATCACTAACATGATGCTGGAATATGAGCCCGGGGATTCCACGTCATAGGAAATCGCAGTGATTTCCTATGTCAGGTGTTTCGATCCGCTGAGTGGCAATAATAATGGAGGCCTGAGTTTTCTATTCCGTTGTGAGCCATTTCAGGCGTGGAAGGATATACCCTACAGCGCCAAAACCGATCACGAATAAAGAAAGAACCTGACCTGCAGTCAACCACCCAAGAATGCCACCCCAAAATTGATCAGGCTGGGTTGTAAATTCTATCGTGAACCGAAGGACCCCATACCCAATGAGAAAAAAGCAGCTAAGGTCCCCTGGTTTGAGGGGCATCGTCCTAACCTTCCAGAGTATGAAGAACAACAATAGTCCTTCGAAAACCGCTTCATACAACTGTGAAGGATGGCGAGGTATTGGTCCTCCAGCAGGACAGATTGTCCCCCAGGGAAGCGTGGTGGCACGACCGAAGCCTTCACAATTAATGAAATTGCCGATCTTGACGGCTACCAATCCAATCGGAAGGCCTAGATATACAACATCTGACAATTCCCTCAAGGGCACTCTGTGTTTTTCGATAAAAATAAATCCCCCAATGGACATCCCTATTAGCCATCCATGAGCGCTCATTCCTCCATGCCAAAACGCTATTACCTCCCATGGCTTTTGGAGAAAAAACGACGGATTATAGAAAAACGCATAACCCAGCCTGGCGCCTATCAAGCCTCCAATCAGACCGTAAAACAGGAGTTCCGGCAACCCATTCACAGGAATGGGCCGCCCTTTCCTTCGGATAATTTCATGGCGCGTTATTATGTACCACAAAACAGCTCCTGCGGCGTACATTAAGCCATACCAGGTGCTCTGAAAAGGCCCGATTCTGAAAATTACAGGGTCAATTAACGGACATACCAAATTTGTCAAATACATTTGTGGCAGACTCCGTAAGGACCTTTGAGCCGACTGTCAAAACTTGCCACCCGCTGATTCGGCATAACCCACCAGTTCTACATGTCCGTGACCCTTAACATTTTGTCCTGAAATGCTACCAGAAACATTTACTGGACCTTCCCAATAATTGATGGTGGTGGAAGTAACTGATACAAGTTCGTGTTCTTTGACAAGGGCTAGAATTTCCAGCGCCAGATTGAGAGGTTCAACTTTTATGATCCAGTGGACTGGATAATGGGCGCTTGTTGAAGGGCTGGTCCATTTTTCAATGACCTCAACATTCAAGTCTTTAGCCACGAGACATCGTGTGGCTCCGTCAGGAAAGACCATTGTTCCCGATGATGTCTCCGCCATGGTTCCATCGAAACTGCGAATAATCGAGATCATGAGTTCATGGCCGTTGTCCAGAATAAGACCAAACCAGTCCCAGCCAACCACGGACTTGGGCAGTATGGAAGTTCCAAACTCTCTATCCATAAAGCTGATCCCCGAAACCTGATGGGCTTTACCATACCATTTTATCGTCCCAGTAGTTTTTAACGAAGCCAGGGAATAGTGGTATGACGCCTCACCCGGACCCGGTCCCTTAATGCTTAAGCCCTGAGAGCCATTCAGAATTGGGGGTTTCAAAGAGAGCAGGTCCAGAGCGATAGCAAAATCCTCCCGTTGCGCAACCAAATGCGCCAGCCCATCTTCTTCCCATAACCTCCAATCCTTAACCCACACGCTCAACCGGTTGTCTTCGGCCCCGGCTACCTTGAAAAGAGAAGTTCCACCTCTCTCGAAGAAAACGAAATCCCTTTCTTTTATGTTCGTAATGGAAAGATGTCCTACGTAACCCTCGACGCCGATATGTCGCGGCTCGTGGTTTTCCAGCATTCTGGCAAATGAACGTTTAAAGAATTCAACGTTTCGAATCGATTTCACGCTAATCGCCAAAGCAACCAGGGCGAGGTAGGACCACCTTTTGAAGACCCTTCTAAAAATGGTGAAGTGGTAGGCCCAGTCTGTCCCGAATTCTGAGCCAAGCCGTCCGGAAAGATACCACCATTCCGTTCCAAACTGACTATGCCGGCCATGATCCTTTGGAAACGAAAAAGGTATGATATGATCAGCGCGATGGAGCATTTTAGTTTATTTATGTCTGATTCAGTCAGGATTTTCCTCAACAACTGCATTACAGATTGTCATTCCCCAGAACCCCAACTTACATGTCTCAAGGTATTTCTGTATTACTTTCCCGATGTAGTATAGCTTACGTTCGCGATATGCGCAATACTGCTGGCTGGATTTGGCCTGTTCTGACTTTAAATGGAAATGTCATGAACCTTTCTGATTGGAGAAAATTGTTGATTAAATTGTCGTACGCTCTATGGGTATGTCTCAAGATCATCTTGTTACTCGTTATAACTTTGGAGGCCCTTAGCTTCGCTCTGATGGCTCTTCAAAATTATGTTCTTTATGGGAGCGTTTTTAGCCACGTCCCTGTTCGTTACGACCCAGAGACACTTTTCCTAATGGTCGACAGTAACCCTCCGTCAGACTACAATCGCGTGTCGGCAGACCCTAAACTGAACCGAATCGTGTGGATGTTCGGCGGGTCCACTGTTAGATGCAACGCCCACTGGAACAGGAACAACACCTTGCCGGCTCTGGTGGCTAAATTTCTTAATGACAAGGCTGCGCCTAATCACTTTACCGTTATCAACTTTGGGGAAAATGGTTTCAATTCCATACTGGAATCAAAATATCTGCAAAAGACTTTTGCCGAGAAGCGTGAAGTTCCCGATGTCGTTGTATTCTATGACGGCGCAAACGATTGTTTTCAGTTTGTTGAACACAGACAACCAGACGGGCATATAGGCTACCGGAGATTGAAAGGTTTTGTGGAGAGCTATCGTATGGGTTGGTTCGGCGTTTTCAAACCCATTAACGCGGCAATTTACGCTTCATACACCAATGAGTTCATTGACAGAATTCGTATGCTCCGGGATCCAGTAAAACATGACAGCCCAACTCTTGAGAAAATGGCGGAACTTGCCGTCTCCCGATACGATCATTTAGCCAAGGTAACTCATTGTTACAACGCCGAATTTGTGTTGATTTGGCAACCGATGCCCTGGGTGGAACGTTGCAAGGCAGGCAAAAGGGTTCAGCAGGCCGAGCGAACCACATTTATGGACATAGCCAAATTCCCGGACCTCAAGGAGAGTGTAACTACTACCTATGACAAACTGGAATCTACACTTTGGGACAAGCCATACTTTGTGAGCTTTAGAAACGCCCTGTGTAAAAGGAGTGAAGGCCTGTTTCGACCTGACGGAATTCATCTTAATGATCAAGGGAATGAATTAATGGCCAGCGTCATCGGGAAATTATTGATCAAAAAGTTCCCGCACAGGATTTGTCCTAAAAAGATCGAGTATTAAAACCCTTCCGCCTGAATATAGATCCTTTTGGCGTTAGGGTCGTTGGGAAGATTAATTCCATGTCTGGAGGGAACATCAGAAGGGGGATTATTGGGGACTACCTTCGGAATTGGCCCTCGATCAAGTCCCAGTTGATTGGCTATAGCGTCAAAGGTCCATCTCATTATACCAAAAGCGTGTGAAGTTGCGGGCACGGCTATCAATATCGCTATGACCAAGGCTAGAATTCTGGTTTTCATGCTACTCGATCTCCAATAACCGAGGGATACAGTTGATGTCAAATCGAATTGGCTCTCATCGCCTACTTCATTTTGCCTGGTACAGATGGGGCGCATGGCGCTGGAGGCATACATGGAGGCGGTGGCCCATATGAAACATAACATGGCGCTATTTTTACAGGATACTGGGGCGCCACGCATGGGAAATACCAAACCCCCTGCTCCTTGAATCCCATAAGTGAGTAGTCAAGTTCCGGTGATTGCCTGTTTGAGCCATATTCTCCTGCAAAGCCTGACGCAGTAGCGAAAACTGAAATAAACAGCACAATAATGGTTATGTTAGCGAAAAGTCGTTTCATGGATGATCCCAAAGACCAACATTTTGATTAGTGTAAAGATATCAAATCACGGCTCAGTCGTCAATTAATATTAATCTTTAGAAATAATGAACAACAAGCGCTAAGTTGTTGTATAATGCACAAAAAACAATGCTCGAGTTCAACTGTTTCACACCCGAAACACCTTTTGTCACGTTGTTTTTTGGTTCATCTAAAATGGTTAACAAGGTCGGTATAGAGAAGAAGCTATTAGGGTTGGCGTTGACCCTTTTGTTTTTGTACGCGTGCGTCCCGGCTATCAAGGATGTTAAAAACGAAAATGCGTCAAAAACGGAGGCTCATGCAGGTGGTTTCGCGAAAAGTGTCAAACCTTATGAAAAAGGCAAACCCCCGGACAAAAAAGACGCTATACGGGAAGCCTGGCTGGCAGGGCGTCAATTGTCTTCCGAAAAAGACAAAAAATCCGGTTCGAAAAAGGACCAGAACCAATCACCCCGGAAGTCTCTTTCCAAAGACACTGATAGTCGAGAGACAAAGCCAGAAAAACCACTCTCCGACGAGGACAAGGTCAAAAGAGCCGCTTTAGAAATTATCAAAGAAACGGAATCCCCTAAAAAATACATGATCTGTCACGATGAAATTAAGGATGAATGGTCGTTAGTCGTTTTTGACGACATAGGCAATGTCCTGGACGTTAAACAATACTTCTGGAACATGGAAACGCAGAAAATGGAGCGTTTCCTGGTGTTGAACCGAATTCCAAAAAGTCATCTTAAGGACGAGCTGTCCAAAAAAAGTCTGGGTAAAAATTGTTCAACCTACCAGCCTTAGCAATACCTTTAAATACTTACCGAATTTCTTCTTACTAAACATATTCAAGCCCATTTAACCTTCTGAAACTAAAGGATGTGGCAATTTTGGGGAAATTTCTTCCCGAAATATGTGTGTTAGCAACAAATAGATTTGTCCGCTTTTATAGCAAATGAATTGTCCTCTTTTTAGGAACTACGGGAGACAAGCGCAGGGCGTAGCCCGAAGCTTTCTCCCGTAGTAAGAGGCGCTAGCCTC
>JAJYDQ010000092.1 GCA_021777225.1 Deltaproteobacteria bacterium | reverse complement strand
CTTGATGTCATAAACCGCGTGCGATGTCTTGCGATAGTGTTGCATAATACCGCAAGCCTACTGAAGTCTTCGCCTAAAGGCGAGGGTTTTTCTCCCATTCCCCGAAGGGGACAATAAATATGGCAAGCAACGTCAAGTTAATGACGTCATCGATCACGTCTATCCTCGTCGTCATGGTCATTTTCGTCGTAGCCGTTTCGATAACCGTCATCATAACCATTCCTGTATCCGTCATCGTAACGGTCATCATCCCGACCGTAACCGTATCCCCAGTTGGTGAGAATCCCGATTATCGTCCAGATAATTGCAACTGTCCAAAAGATTCCATTTTTCTTGCTCCCCATGACCGGAATGTTATCCTGTTGCTTGTTTTTCAAATCTATTTGTTGCAATTTTCCTCCAGAAATCGAGGCAATAGCCCTGCCCTATTCTGCCTACGATATACGAGTGTAAAGGACACGTGTGCCATATGGGGACACACGTTTTGGATTTTTTATATTTTTTGAGTGGGATGGAATTTTTCTAGGCGATCGGGAAACCGGTCTAAATGCGGCGAAATACGATTCCGGGGTACTCAACCGGGCGTTTGGGGCTCACTTATCCCCCATATTTTTCAATGAACATCCTGGTGATCTTACCAAGGCGCGCATCAAGAATCTCATAAACTTTGTTCACAATTGGTTGGGGAACACCACCGTAAAAGGCTTGCGCAATTCCGCCAGTGATGCAGGCCAATGTATCTGTGTCGCCGCCAAGAGAAACCGCTGTTCTGATGGCGTCTTCAAAATCAGTCGAGTCAATGAATGCACATATAGCCTGTGGGACCGTTCCCTGACAGGAGACATCAAATTCATAGGATGGGCGAATCTCATCGACGTGTTTATTCAAATCGTATTGACCTGTCATCCTGAGCGGTTCAGCCCTTTGTTATCGGCAAGTTTCTTTGATTTCTGCGTGGCCTTGGATTTTTGTCTTTTTAAAAGGTTACGAAGGTATTATAGATTCTAATCTGTTGTGAACTGCGCTTTCCAATTCGACGACGAGAGGAACCCACATGCGTGGAACTCAAATGGCCCGCCAGTGGAAAATCATCCGGTTGATGGAGTCTCACAAATACGGGATTAGCGGGAACGAACTCGCTGTTGAACTTGACACTCCTCTCCGGACTATCTACCGCGACCTGAAGGCAATCGAGGAGGCGGGGTTCCCCCTTTATACCGACAAAGACGGCAAGAATTCGGTCTGGAAGATGGTTGACGGATTCAGGAAAGATTTCCCGATTCCGATGACAGCGACTGAGTTGATGGCTCTTCACATGAGCCGAGACCTGTTGAGCATTTTGCATGGGACCGTCTTCCACGATAGTATCGAAACACTTTTTCAGAAGGTCAAGGCAGCCCTTTTGCCCGAAACCATCACATTTCTGGATAAGGTGGCAGGGTCGCTTAAAGTTGATTTTGGACCTACGAAAAATTTCTCGGGCTTGAATGAAATCGTCAGGGATTTAAGTGAAGCCACCACGTCAAGGAAACGTGTTGAGATCATGTACCAGGCGGTGTCAACCGGAAAGACTACGAAACGGAAGGTTGATCCATATCAGGTGTGGGTAATGAGTGGCAGCTTTTACCTGATAGCATTCTGTAATTTCAGAAACGCCATTCGGACATTCGCCATGGACCGTATAAGGAGTTATGCGGTGACTGACGAATCCTTTGAAATGTCCGAGGATTTCAAACTCGAAGACTACCTGCAAACAGCTTTCCGGGTCATGCGGGGCAAACCGGAGAATGTCAAATTCAGACTCAGCCCTGGGGCCGCTCACGTGGTCAGGGAGCGGATATGGCACCCTACTCAGGAGTTGAGGGAGATAGAGGGCGGCGGCATTGAGATTTCAGTTGAAGTTCCAATCAACTACGAAATTATCTCCTGGATCATGGGGTTTGGTTCGGCGGCTGAGGTCATTCAACCAGAGTCGCTACGAAAGAGGATCATGCAGGAGCACGACACTGCTGCACGACAATACCGGCAACGTTTCTCGCAAAAAAATCATTGATTGAAAAAATTTAAACTTTTTTAGGAACGTGTGTCCCCATTTGACACACGTGGGGGGGATAATCTGACCATCATAAGGGAAAGGAGCCCGAAACGATGGCTCAGATCAAGGAATTTTTTAGCGAAATAAAGGTCGGCGCAAAGCAGAACCACAAGAATATGACGCTCTACTGCCTGCTTTCAGCCGATCAGGCCCCTGTGGATTTTCTTACGCTGGACAACGCGCTGACGACTGGCGCTCTGTGTGTGTCCGAGGTCACTGAGGGCGGTTCTGTCCCGGAACTCAAAGTCAACAACAAATCAGACCAGAAAATCCTGTTGCTGGATGGGGAAGAGCTTGTGGGAGCTAAGCAGAACAGGGTCTTAAATACAACGATTCTGATTGCGCCTAAATCTAAAACGAATATTCCGGTATCTTGTGTCGAGCAGGGAAGATGGTCTTATCGAAGCAAACATTTCGGAAGTCAGTCCAGGTCTATGAGCGCTAATTTGAGGAAAAGGCAATCAGAAACTGTGACCATGAATCTTAGGGAGGGCCGGGAGTTCAGGTCGAATCAGGGAGTAGTGTGGGACGAGATAGAGCAGAAGTATTCCAGAATGGCCACCCGCCCTTCCCCGACAATGGCCATGGCCGATCTTTACGAGTCTCATAAGGATGCTACGGAAGCTTATCTCGCTGCGTTCCGTCCGGTGTTCAATCAGGTCGGAATAATAGTCTTTATTGACGGAGCGGTTGCCGGAATTGAGATCCTCAACAAGTTTCAATCCTTCAGGGAGATCCATTCCAAGCTTGTTAAAAGCTATGTGATGGATGCCCTTGAAACGGCCAATCAGAATTGCAGACCCAATCATCAGTCATTGCGGGCTAGGGCTTCGAAGCTGCTCGAATCGGCACAGATGTCAAGGATTGAGGAGAGAAAGTCAGTGGCTCTGGGTAATGACTTAAGACTGGAATCCGAGCGGTTGATGGGTTCAGGGCTTGAGTTCGAGGACCAGATACTCCAGTTGAGCATTTTTGGTTCGGAAAGCGGAAGAGGCACGGCAGCGGGAAGCAGAATGAGAAAGGCTTCGGTAAGAAGGGAAAGAAAGTGAAAACAATATGCCTGATCGTCTTTTTAGTCTTGATTCCAATTCTGTCTTTGGCCCAAACAACCAACATTAGAGATCGAGATGGAAGGCTCATTGGAACCAAACATTATGATTCCACAAGTAGGGAGACCCAATACAGGGATAGAGACGGAAGACTGGAATACACTGGCAGCAGGAATGGCAACGAATATCAGATCAGGGATAGGTCCGGCCGGTTGAAATGGACTGAGGAGGATGACGATTAGAGATCAGTAGTAATTGGAGGCGCAGAATCAAGCGGCTGGTTGTCTCCATAGCTCTTAAAATGGAGGATTAAAATGGAACTCTTCCTGGTTATCTGGATCGTTTGGACGCTCATTGGTCTGGGCACGAATTGGGGATACGGCTAGCACGACGATGACGATCATAGGAGAAGATAAATGGACATGATCACAATTATCTGACCGAGGAAGAAATACGATTAGAAGGGATTGCGACTTCAACTGTGAGGCGCATGAACGTTTGAACTGTTGTATCTCGCACTCTATGGACAGAAACGAGGTTATTTGTCAAAACAGGATGGACTTCGAGGTAGACGTATCGGAATAAATGGATAGAGGGCTTTGGGCTAAAAGAGCTTTAACCTCTTCGTGAGAAAAAGTTCTTCGAGACGCAAGCCGGCTAAAACCCTCGAAGGCTTCAACATAGTCCCACCTGTCCTCGTTGGAGCTTAGGGAGTCAAACGCTGCTTGGAGTTCTGGATCATCAAACTGATGTTTAATCAATTGTTCTTTTACAGATTCCGACGCTTGACGAGCAGAAACTGACATTTTAACCTCCTCTAGCAACAATTGTAGCCACGTTTCCCGCTTATGTCAAAAGGACAAAAACGTAAGCGCATGAGCTGCTTCACACTGTTTAAAGTAAAAAGAGCGGCGAAAATGACAAAGAGAGATAGAAAGAATCACGGAACACCGTTCAAGGCCCAGGTGGCACTGGAGGCTATTAACGAGCAATAGGCGCACCCTTCCCCGAGTCAAGTTCTTGTTGACCTTCTATGCGTCTTAATGCCGTGGCCCATTTGTTCAAATCTCAATTCTGGAAAACCCGCCTTCTGAATCCAAGTAACCTTTGGTTTCTCCAAAGGGAATCTATGTCTTTTTTAACTACATGGTAGAGAACGATAAACAATGTTCTTGACACAAAACAATGTTCAGCAATATGCTCAAAATCATATAGTTGATCAATCTAAGATCTTGCCCTTTTTTCTTCACTACTAAAAGGAGGCTATCCTAATGAGTCTTCCCGACAGACGTAATCCATATTCATTTGACGAGTTTTTGAATGAGCTTCATTCGGTGGACTTTTATCTGGATGATAAATTTCTGATTAAGGTTGTCAAACACCATTGCTCTGATTCAATGCCTGACCTGCAAACTAAAATTGCTGAATTTTCCGGCAAGGTCTCGCGTAGGTGGAGGGAACTGGCGGACGAGATCGCCAAACCAGAGTCCCGATCCTACCTCCAACATTATGACGCTCACAATCACCGTATAGACAGAATAGTAAGACCTGAACAAACAAGGATACTTGAAAAGGAAATTTTCGGGGAGGGCCTATTTTCTTACAAGATGGGAAAATGGGAAAGCTTCATTAAGAAATATCTCCTGCAGGAGATCGGAGAATCTGGCGTGACGTGTCCGATAGCGTGTACAGAAGGACTTATAGCACTTATAGACGAATTCCCTGAAGGGGGGCATGCGGAATTAAACAGGATTGTTGAACATTGCAAGGAAGGACTGGATGGCGATTTCGGTATAGGCGCTCAGTTTATGACTGAGATCCAGGGTGGATCGGATATCCCGGCCAACCTTCTGGAAGCAGAACCCCATCGAGATCATTATAAAATATTCGGTAGCAAATTTTTCTGTTCCGCTGCGCACGCAGATTATTCTGTGATTACGGCAAAAGTGACTGACAGCGAAGATGTTGGGACATTCATTGTGCCGTCTTGGCTCCCAGGTGATAAAATTCGAGAACAGCGAAACAGCTATCGGATCAATCGCCTCAAGTGGAAGATGGGGACCTCCGAGCTGCCTACTGCGGAAATTGAATATGACGGCGCGATTGCATATGCGGTTGGTCCGACGAATCGCGGCGTGGCCAACGCTGTTGGCATTGTCCTTACGTTGTCCCGAATCACAGTTGCTGTCTCAAGCGCAGCCACAATGACCAGGGTAGCGAGAGAAGCCATGATGTACAGCCGTTTCCGGGAAGCTTTTGGCAAGAAGGTTTGTGACTGGCCGCTTGCCGCCGGACAACTGAGGCACATTGAACATGCGGCCCAGAGAACAACCGCAGGCGCATTTAAAGTTTACGATCTTTTCATTCGTTTAGGTAGTCGATTACAGGCGGGACTCGCATCGAAAGAACCGTTGGCAATCCGAAAGCAAAGATTCGATTTGAGAGAGCTAATCATATTGCAGAAATTGGTTTCGGCCTATGAGGCTACAGATGTGATTCGAAAGGGCATGTCCATATTTGGTGGCCATGGTGTAATAGAAGATTTTTCTTCAATACCAAGACTCTTCAGGGACGCGACCGTCAATGAATTGTGGGAAGGGCCTCGCAATGTGTTGCTGACGCAGGTCTACCGCGATTTGCAACGCGTGTCATCATGGTACTCACCTGACGAATTCGTCGGATCAATTCTACGAGGGGCGTCTCAAAGTGTCATAGACGCTCATGCTTCAAGTCTACGAGATTTTGTCTACGGGCCTTCATTTTTTGAACTTCATCCTGACGCAATTGAACGCTCTGTCTCATGGGAGAATTTTTGCGATACTTTTTTCAAGGCTTACCAGGAACAAGCATTAAACCAAGTCCTCGCCGAATAGATTGTGAACAAAAATGGCATGTAGTTGATGCGCCAACGCATGATTGGTGTATCGCTGTTGAGATTTACGCAAGTCAATGATGGAGGAAGAGCATGAACTTGAATATTGCGGAGACCCTGATTCATCGCGCAAGACTAACCCCAGATGATGAAGGGTTCGTTGGCCTGGGTTCTCGTTACAGTTTCAAAGAAGTGAACAGGAGAGTCAATCGTTTCGCCTCCTATTTAAAACAGCAAGGAGTCTTACCTGGTGAGAGGGTGGCCTTACTGTGCAAAAACAATGAGCATTTAGCGGTGAGCATTTACGCGGCGGCCAAGGCAGGATGCGTCGCTGCTGTTCTCAATTGGCGTCTGCAGGCCCAGGAACTGGATTATATTCTAAATAACTGTAAGGCCTCGTTCCTTTTGTATGACGCGGATTTTGAAGAGACAGTAAATCAACTTAGAGACACGATACCTGTAAAATTTTACGTGCGGAAAGGTGGACAGGGACCGGATCCCGAATTCGAATCAGCGCTTTCTCAGCAACCGGAGTCAGAACCGGTATTGACAGGTGGCGGCGACGATCCGGCAATAATCATGTACACATCCGGCACAACGGGCAAACCTAAAGGCGCCACTTTGACTCACAACAACCTCCTTTGGTCCTCTCTTGGGCTTTCGCACACACTGGACTGGAACTATAAAGATCGTTTTTTACTGGTGGCTCCCCTTTTTCATATTGGCGGACTTGCTCCGCTTGTCACCAACGTACACAAGGGCGCCACGACAATCTTTGTTCCCAACTTCGATCCAAAAGCTGTATGGGCCACAATAGCTTCGGAAAAGATCACCGGCATGATGTCAGTTCCTTTGATGCTACAGGCTATGCTTATGGTCGCCAGAATTTCCGATGTGGATTCATCGAGTCTGAGATGGGTGATATGTGGCGCTTCGGCTGTGCCGGAATCTCTCATCCGGGCCTATCTCGAAATTGGCGTCAAGGTTCAGCAAGTATACGGTATCACTGAATTCTCCGGTGGAGTAACATTCTGGTTGCACAACATGCCGTTGGAGAAATGTAGTACGCATGGCAAGCCCATATTCTATGCTCAACTTAAAGTTGTCGATCCACAAACAGGCGTTGAAAGGAAACCCGGAGATGTCGGTGAAATACTATGCAAGGGTCCGGTTGTTTTCAAGGGATATTGGGACAATCCCAAGGCTACGAGCGAGGCTGTTGTCGATAGCTGGTATCGCTCAGGTGACCTTGGCAAAGTTGACGAAGAGGGTTACTTCACTGTAGTGGATAGGCTTAAAGATATGATTATCAGCGGTGGAGAGAACATATATCCAGCGGAACTGGAGACCGTAATAATGTCGCATCCATCTGTTGCGGAGGTTGCGGTAGTTGGAGTCCAAGACAACAAATGGGGAGAGATCCCGGTGGCTTTTGTGGTGAAGAAGCCTGGCGCCACTGTTGAGTCCGAAGACATCTTACGGCTGTGCAAGGAAAAGCTCGCCTCATTCAAGTGTGTTAGGGGAGTCCGGTTTGAGGATGCTTTACCCAAAAACCCCGTCGGAAAGATACTGAAAAATGTACTGAAAGGCTCAAAATAACTGAAAAACCGGGGCCGATTAACAGGATAGGGGCCATTAGTCTGAGGATTGGACCTGAGAAAGACCTGATGTTCAAGATACGCCTTTTTTGAAGACAATGGCAACAATGGCGGCGAGTCTAAGGGTGTGTTTTCGGGTGTCTTCAGGAGGGCGACCGGGATAATTTCTAAAGGTGATCAGGATTCCATTAAGTGAAGCGAAAAAAGCGTGAGAAAGCAGTCTGACTTCGCCTGTTGCGCCCATACCTACGAAAAGCTCGTCAAAAACATCCAGGAGCTTTCGTTCAGCCTTATTGAATTTTTCCAAAGCCTTCTCACCGATTTTTCCGGTAATCATGAAATGCGTCATCATTTCGAAAAAAGCGGAGTGCTCCAATAGATAATTCACAAACGTGGAAGCTATTTGTTCGATTGAGACATCTACGTCAGCTTCTTTAAGGCGTTTGATCTCCTGTCCTATAGTCTGGCCTTCTCTCCACAAGGCTTCTGCAAATAAATCATCGCGATTCGAAAAGTATCTGTAGATCGATGCTGGGGAAAGCCCTGCCTCTGCCGCTATGTCACGCATCCCAACCTGATCGAATGGCATTTTTGAAAATAGTCGTATTGAAGCGTCGATGATAAGATTTTTTCGAACTTCCCGCTCATTTTCTCTCATTCTGGTCAGTACGGCTTTTTCCTGATTCATTAATTACTCCGGTATTCACTCAGAATCTAAATATGGATTTGAGCAGGCCGAAAAATGTCATCAGCCATGCAGCAAACGCTAGATGTATAAAATAGTGCGGATTTCATTCAAGGAATTCAAGTTAAAATCTTCAAGCAAATGACAGGATGGCGGCCCGCCCTTCCCGACAATGGCCATAGCGGATCTTTACGAGTCTCATAAGGATGCTACGCAAGCTTATCTCTGCGCATTTTGTCCAGTGTTCAATCAGGTTGATGTACTGTTTCAGACATTTTCAGAGCTTTCACGCTGCATGGAACGAATCTGTGGAGCGGGGTGGCTGCAATTGGGTCTCTGTTGCTACTCCTGGTCAATCGATTCACGTTTGCGCCATGTTTTTGCCCTGAATGCACAAGCCCGAACCCATGTGGCATGACCACGTGACCTGGCCTAGCAGCATCAGAAACTTCCAGTTGTATATCCTCCGAGCCTGCCTCGGTCGTCACTCTGACCGTCTGAGCGTCTCGAAGATTCAGGGCGGCGGCATCGTCAGGGTGCATTATCAGTGTACACGGATCACTCTTTCCCTCGTTCCAGGCCGGGTCTCTCATGATGGTGTTGGCATTGTAATCCATGTGTCGGCCAGCCGCGAGTATGAGGGGGTAGTCACGATTCATGCCCAGGCCAATTTCTTCACTTTTAACTTCAATGTTTGTGACAGCTTTCGCCAATTCCGGAATCAAGACATTTATGCGCTTGTCTTCGGTATGAAGCTCATTCAGAGGTTTCGAAGTATCGCACTTGCCGATCCAAATTCCTTCGGGGTGATCGAGAATGGCTTTGAAAATCTCATCTCCCATGGTCACGCCTGGAATGAAACCTGCGCGACAGGCGTTCTCCCGGAAAGACTTGGGGGCAACCTGCAGCATCCCCCACAGTGCGGCAAGGTTCACTGAACCGAGGGCTTTCCCAAGCGTCTTACCGAGAATAAACGGCATGAATTTCATCGCACGAGGCTCGCTCTGGGCAAATGCCAGAAGCTGCATGCCAAAGTTCATCCGGTCTCCGAACGCGGAATCATACAGCGCTTGAGGAATTTCCGGCAGTAAACCCAGACGATCGACGAGGCGCATGTAGATTTCCCCCTCCTCCATGCATTCCTCTTCAGCTTCAACTACCGGACGTCGCATCTGAACAAATATTTCAGGGAAGTTCAAAGGGAAAAAAGTTCCATCCCATTTTTCATACGCTGACCGTGCCGGTAGCACATAGTGGGCAAAAGCAGCCGTCTCTGTAAAGGCCACGTCCACTACTACCAATAGATCGAGGGAATTGAACGCCTTTTCGTAGGCGGAGGTGTCAGCATAGGACCTCAACGGATTGGACCCGCTTACAAGCACTGCCCGCAGCCGATCCGTTTTATCGGCAAGTATCTCCTCAGGCATGACATTGGGCGGGAAATAACCCATAATTGCAGGGAAATCCGTAGCTACAGTACGCCAGGCATTGGGATCACGTTCGTCGGAATGAGATCCTATAGGCATGATGTGCCCTGGTATAAAATTCCCGCCTGAAGCTCCTATGCGGCCACAAATAGCAAGCAGGATCAATTCCAGGTAAGATGAAACAGTGCTGTGCCTCCCCATGAGAATCCCAAGATCTGAGTGACAAGACCACTTCCGAGTCGAGAGGAGCTGGCACACATCACGAACCTGATGATAGTCGAGCTGGCAGAGACTGATAGCCGGACGAGGGTCGAAATCGAGGAACCATGGCAGAATCGACTCAAATCCATTCACATGGTCTGCAATATAGCTATCGTTTTGCCAACCCTCCTGAAGAATAATACTTATCATGGATCGAAATAGCAGAGCGTCCGCCCCGGGACGAATCGCCAAATGTATGTCCGCTCTCTGGGCTGTCTCCGAACATCTGGGATCGATTACCACCAGCAACTTATCCGGGTCTTCGGAAATTCTCTTCAAATGCCGTCGCGCCTGCGGTATCTGATGGCTCATCCAGCCGTTCCAGCCCACTGCCAACAACATGTCCGTATGTTCGGCGTCAGGGATAGTCCCCAAATACTGTCGCCCAAACGCTCTTCCATTAACCCAGAAATATCCGGTTAACTCTTGCGCCAGCGCGTTGTAATGATAATGAGATCCCAACCCTCGGAGAAGCCGCACTCCGAAGGCAGCCTCAAAGTGACATCCCTGCCCTCCCCCGCCCATGTAAGCGAGAGATTTGGGCCCATAAGTCCCCACTGTCGATTTGAGCTTTTCCGCAATCTCGTCCAGCGCCTGGTCCCATGATATCTCTTTGAAGTCCTTGCCTACCCGTTTGAGCGGTCGTTTCAACCGATCTTCGTGGTGCTGGTAATGAGCGATTTTCAATCCCTTGCGACAGCAGTACCCTTCGCTCCGAGGGTTGTCCCTGTCAGGACGAACCTTGGTTATTCGGTTTTCGTGGACCATCACTTCGAGACCACAGTTTTGAGCGCAACACGCACAGCTTGTTTTTTGCCACGATGACATTTAAACCTCCCGTTGTTTCCATCCGTAATCTCAAACTTACTTATCTGAATTGTTGTATTAGACCAGTCTAGTATGAATCTCCCAAAAAAAATTATCGCTTCAGTAGAGTCCCGAAAATTGTATTATTAAAAATCAGCAGAGGAGCTACACTTTTTTCAGTCTTCATGCGCAAGAGCGCTCCTTCCCAACTATTGAGAATAAAATCCGCCAGTTCGTTTGTATCGAGAGAGTGATTGATCTCGTCCAGTTCCTGTGACTCGCGTAGGGACTGCGCTATCATGTTCTTCATTTCACAAAAGACTTCTTCAAGCCTCTGACGAAAAACGTCGTTGAGATCACCCATCTCTTGCGCCAAATTGCCAATCGGACACCCACCTGTGCAGCCCGTATTTTGAAAGTAGACCGCAGCGTCCTGGAATTTCTTTTTGAGGCTGTCAAGGGGTGAGTCTGCTGGAGATTCAGAAGATTGCGTCCATGTCCGGCGCAAAGACTCTGCAAGATAATTAATTACCTCTAGTCCGAAGTCCTCCTTACTTTTGAAATAAAAGTAAAATGAACCTTTAGGCACGCCTGCGGCTTTCAGGACATCAAGAATGCCCGTGTTGTTAAACCCATTCTTTTGAATGATTTTTGCGCCTTCGGCGACAATTCGAGTTTTCGTAGGTCGTTTAGTCATACAGTCTGAATCCTCTGTCTAAAAATTAGACCGGTCGACTATCTGTGTCAAGAGTTTTTTTGAAAACGGCGCCTGACTGAACATCAGTGGTCTTGAAAAGAAGAACACGCACATAAGGACACAAGTTTGCTTAAAATTAATCAGAAAAAAGAATCGGCGAAAATGACAGAGACAAACTTTCCTGGATCCTTTATGGCAGAACTGGGGATTCTTGACGGGAATTATTCGAATTTATCGTCATTCACGCCCTCCAGTTCCATTAACTTCCGCTCTTGCTCTTTGAGCGATGCCTCCAGTTTTTCCAGTCGGTTCTTCAAATATACAAAAGCCGTCCCTACAAGTCCCACAAACAGTAGGCAAGCAATAAACATGTTGTCGATCTTTTCAGCGAACAAAGCCGATAAGAGCGGGGCCAACACGACATACGTAAAGATAGTGGCCTTGAGTTCGTCGAGTTGTTGGCTAGGAAGGTCTTCCAGAACCAAAACATCAACGGGCTTCTGACCTGATTTTATTGTCATGCGACCGTCCTGCTCCGCCCCGCTGGCAACTTTTCTGGACTCTTCCACTTCAAGTTCATTTAGTATTCTTTCCGCATCCTCCATGAGTTCCTTTGGACGGCCTTCTCGCCTACGATTTTAAGCTCATCAACACGTTGTATTGCATCTGATCTTCATACATCCGGAGGAAAACCTCGTGCTTGGCGTCGTGGTACCTGGCGGCGGTACCCTGGCAGGGTTCAATAACCGTATCGGCGGCGCTCATTTTAGTCATCGCTTCGGTCACTGTGGCGTAGTCCCCGGCGGCGACGGCGCCGAGCATAGCCGACCCGAGGAGCACAGCTTCGGCCTCCTTGGGGAGGACAATTTTGCGTCCGGTGATGTCGGCGTGCTCGCGTAGGAAGATCGGATTCTTGGCGCCGCCACCGGTGGTGAGCACGGTCTGGATCTCGTATCCACTCTGGCTCATGGCGTCCAGGATGTGGCGCGTGCCGTGGGCTACCGCCTGAACTGTCGCCAGGTAGAGCAGAGCGAGGTCTTCGAGGCTGTCACTCAGCCTCAGACCCGAGATCATCCCTCGGGCATGCGGATTGGCTCTGGGGGAGCGATTGCCGTGGAAATCCGGTTGCACATGGAGTCTTTTGGTGAGTTCGGCGGGAAACCGCATTCCGGCAGCGAGCTTATCGAGGACCTCTGCAAGGATTTCATAGACGGTGATCCCTCGCCTCTTCGCATCTTGCTCGAGTTCATGGCTACGAACGTGACTAAAGATGATGTGATCGATAAGAGCCCCGGTGGCGGATTGGCCGCCTTCGGTGAGCCATAACCCGGGAATCATCGCAGAATAGAACGGCCCCCAAACACCATCGACAAATCGAGGTTCCTCGGAGACCGCCATGTGACAACTGGATGTGCCACCAATTAGCGCCAGTCTCTTTTCGAGTTCAACCTCACCGCTCTCACTGAGACGCGTTCCCAGCATTCCAAGGCCACCAGCGTGGGCGTCGATGATCGACACCGCAACCGGTGTTCCCGGGTTAAGGCCAAAATCGACCGCCGCTCTTCGGGTAAGGCCCTGCGCGATCGGCTCACCCATGGGCCGGATGCGAGTTCCGATGCGCTGGTAGCCTTCCGAAACAAGTTCACCCAGCCCGATGGACTGCCAGTAGGTGTCGTCCCAACTCCCCATGCTGCAGGGTATTTTGGACTCCACGTGACCTTGGTAGGTCCACTTGCACACGGTGGTACAAAGTGATCTGGTTTCGTCGCCAGTTGCCCGGTAGGTCAGAAAATCAGCCAGATCGAAAAAGCGACGGGCTCGGTTCCAGCAATCGGGGAGATTCTCTTTGAGCCAACTGAGCTTGGGCGACTCCATCTCAGGGGAGATGATTCCGCCCACGTAGCGCAGCACGGCATGTCCCCCATCGTTGATGCGAGCCGTCTGTTCCATCGCCCTGTGGTCCATCCAAACAATGACGTTCTGTTCGTCTTTACCGGTAGGGCTCACCGACACGGGCTGATCTTTCTCGTCCAGCGCTACCAGGGAGCAAGTTGCATCGAAGCCGATCCCTCGTACATTAGTTGCGTCCATGTCAGCCTCTGTGACCGCTTGACGTACCGCGGCAGCGCTGGCGGCCCAGATGTCGTCCGACGATTGCTCCACGAAATCGGACTGTGGCTTCCACATTTTGATGGGGCACGAACTCTGCCCGAGCATCTTGCCGCTTTCGTCGAACACTCCCGCTCTTGCGCTCCCTGTCCCCACATCGATGCCGATGTAGCTGCGCCGGTCCTGATTCATGTCATAGGCTCCTTCCCAGAAAGCGAACTCTGAATCCAAGCATTTGCGAGAGTGCGGCCATTTCCTCGAGAATGTCACCGTAGGCCACGGCGATGTGGTTGCTCAGATAGTGCGCCATCAGTGTCTCTCGCGAGATTCCCAGATCGGCTGCCATGAACGGCCACTGACGTGTGGTTCCGCGCCACCACTGCTCGCGAATTTGCTCGGGCAGAGTGACAACTTCTCCTTGTCCGACGTCCATCCACAACTCGTCGTTTTTGAGATAGGCCCTTGCCCACGTGATGTGGCCCGGCAGTGCTTCACCCGCGAACGTACCGCCAGGGATCGGAAAGTATTCAGCGGGTTGTCTGTACGAGTGGACACCTCTGAGCGTTTCGGGCTCACCGCTCATGGCATATCCTCCGCACGAACCTGAGTTAAGCAGCACCCACAAGAAGCGTCCCTGATATTCGGCTCCCCAACGCACATCGTGGAACATCACACCTTGGTGCAGCCCCTTGGCCTTGAGTAGCCGCTTCATCAGCTCCATTGGGACGAGGTTGCCTTGATCGCCCTCCGTGGAGGTGATGATCACG
>JAJYDQ010000016.1 GCA_021777225.1 Deltaproteobacteria bacterium | reverse complement strand
GGCGACGCCTTTTCTGACATCCAAAGGCTGGCTTCATATATATCACGGAGTCTTCCAGACCATGGATGGAGCGGTTTATCGGCTGGGAGTCGCCCTGCACGATCTTGAAGATCCCACAAAGATTCTTGGGGTTGCTGACGAGTGGATTCTTCAACCCGAGGACCCATGGGAAGTAACGGGTTATGTCCATAACGTGGTCTTTACCTGTGGAGCCATCCCCGAAGACGACGGCTCTGTGAAGATCTATTGGGGTGGGGCTGATACTGTAATGTGCATGGGAACGGCAGTGATAGAGGATCTAGTGGATTTATGCCTGAGCGTTCCACGACCACCCATTTAATCTTATAATTCCTCTTTCTTTGTTGGCAGCAGGTCAGATTTTAAGGTTCTCGGCGTGTCGAGCCAGATTGGGTAAAGATAACCGCCAATGGATTGCAGCAAGACGTATGGCGAGGGTCACTGCGGCCCCTCCCAGCATTGCCAAACTGTTAGGAATCGATATGTCCAAAAACATCAAATAGGCAGCGCCACCGACAAGGCAAGCAGTGGCATAGATTTCCTGACGAAAAAACAGGGGGATTTCACCTGAAAACACATCCCGCATGATCCCTCCTCCTGATCCGGTCAACATTCCCATCGTCACCGTAATAAGTGGGTTAGCGTTAAGGTCTATGGCCGTGTTGCATCCGATCACCGTGAACAGAGCAAGTCCAAACGCGTCTGCTACATTCAGATGTTGGAACGGAATGTCGGTTAAACGGTGAAAACTGACGTAAATGAAAGTCAAGATACCAGCAATTACCGCCATCACAAGTCCAGACGAGTCAGTTACCCAGTTGACCGGATGTACTCCGAGACAAAGGTCACGCAACGTGCCGCCACCTATAGCAGTCAACACAGCGGCAACGACAACCCCGAACAGATCCATTCCTTTACGGGCGGCAGCCAGGGACCCCCCAATTGCAAAAATCGCCGTTCCAAGGAGATTTAAATAATAGACCATTGCAAAAGGTTCTCCTCACTAAGAAGTTGCCGGTTCTAGCCTTTATAGGGTTCATGTCTTCAGAATACCGCGGCGCTTCTCAGATAGCTACCTATTGATAGTGGCCGATTAATAACAGGAGGCCATCGCTCTGGTAAGCGCCCTGAATCAGGCACAATGGGCCGAAAATATTGTGGTATAAAGAAGTTGTTGATTTTTTTGTGTTATTTCTGATAGAATATGATCAAATCCATGTATTCAGGAGAATTGTGATGCGATATCTTCTAGTGTCGCTACTCTGCGTAGCCGCATTGTTCGCATTTTCTTCAAACAGTTTGGCGGTTGGGGTTTATACTCCCGGGAACGAGAGGTGTGATTGTTCCCCATTAATTCAGCGGGGTGTAATTCCTGACACCTTGAACAAGCTTACGGAAGCGCTTTTGATACCTCAAATTTGCTGGGCGATTGATAGGCTTACCATTGAAGCGAAGGCTGTCATAGATCAGTTCGGGCAGCCACCGGCTAATGAGATTTCTGAAGTTTCGGCTGCCAAGGAGGCTAAGGAACTCAAGGATGAACCACCTCCGCTGGTAAAGAAGAAAATAAAAAAGGTTGCCAAGAAAAAGAAGACAATAGCAATTAGTTCCTCAAAAAGTGTTACCAAGAAAAAGAAAAAAGTTGAGACAAAAAACGCCAAGCCGGCTAAAAAAAGAATAAAGGCCCCTTTAAAGGCACTGTAAGTTTCGCATGAAATCCGGTCTCACCGTGATTTGTTCCGTCTTCGTTTGGAGGAGGGTTTCCTCCGCCACTTGCGCTGGAACCAGAAACCCTGTTCTGGTTGTATTCTTAACCAGGATTCGAACAGATCATGAAACTTTTGACTTAAAGCGGTGAGATCGGCTTTACGGTCACCAGTAGGCTCAAATTCTATATCTGGCCCCAGCGTAGACAGGTAATTCCCGTCGTCCAGACGATATGTGCAAATGGGCAGGATCCGGGCCTTTCCGTCAATCGCCAGGCGAGCGAAGACTTCATTAGCCGGAGCAGGCGTCCCGAAATAATTCACAAAAATCCCTCGTTCAGTGTCTCCTCGCTGGTCACCCAAGAAAGCAAGAAGTTCGCCGCCTTTCAGGATCTCAATGAGGTCCTTGACCATACCTTTGTGGGGAAAAGTCCTGATTGCCGCGTCCTTTCCAGCCCGACTGAACAGGTAACGGGTCAGAAACGGATTCTTTAAGCCAGTTGCGAACAGATTGGTTTTAAAACCGAGAAGCTTGGTAGTGGCGGCGCTCACTTCAAAACAACCAAAGTGCGAAGTAAGGAGGCAAATTCCGTGATTCCCAGGCATCAACGCCAAGTCATAGTCCAGCTTACCCTTGAGTATGATCCTTTTAGTCATTTCTTCCTGGGTCCATCGTCTTATAAGAAAAAACTCAACAATTAGAAGGCCGAGGTGTTCGAAACTCTTTATGGCCGTTTTTCGAATCCATTTAGCGGATTTGTCTTTTCCAAAGGCGATAGTAAGGTTCTCTATTACTGCTTCTCGGCGATCGGAAGATACTATCCAAGCGACTCTGCCTAGAAATCTACCGAAAGCTCTGGCCCAAGATTCCGGGATAATATTAAGGGCGTTTTCGATCAAAATTACCGCCAGATATACCAAATAATCGACAATGAGTGAAAAAGTTAACCGTCTATGCATCAGCTACTCCCGGAATCAATGTAAGGTCTCAAGTTAGCACATTGGGGTTGTTAGGCACAAATATTAATAATTAACTATAATAATTAATGTATTAACTCTAAAATTAAAACCAAGGTATTATCTATCATACAGTTGTGGCGCCAAGCTGGGAAAGAGATGTCCGGCTGTTGATTAAAGCGCATTGAAACACAAGGTTGAATCGGGTATCGTAGCGTCCTGAATATATATCAGGATTAATCTCTCTGAATGGTCCGATTGTTGCTTATTGATAAATGGCAAATCTCGAAATTGGTCGTGTTCTTTGGCAGGCTCTGTTTTCTGAGTTGTGTCCTGCTATTGTCAGTTAGCTGTTCAAAGAAGATTGTCCTCCAAAAATCAGTCTTTGACCTGGATAATCTATCTTTCGAGCAACCGGAAAGTTCCGGCGAGAATTTGAAAGAAAAGGGGATAAGGCTAGCGCGTGAGAAGACTTTCCCTGAAGCTATAGAGTGTTTAAAGAAATACACCGAAACGGAACCTAAGGACTTTTCAGCCTTTAACGCGATGGCCATAAGTTACAAAAACATTGGCGATTTCTCGCAGGCGATGAAATACTTCGAAAAGGCCCTTAACCTGACAAATGTTCCAGAAGAAAGGGCCAAGATACTTGCCAACATTGGGAATCTTTATTATTTAACAGGCAAGTATCAAGCTGCGCTGGGTTTCTACAAGGAAGCCGCATCCGAATTTGACAGGAACCCAATGTACATGATTCTAATAGCCAGGACCTTTGTTATCCTGGGAGACTACGACCGAGCCAGGAAGGTCCTTGCCATAGTTGACGGGAGGTCACTGGAGACGGATGATTTTGAGAAAGGCGAGGATCGTGGGCTGAATAATTACCTACTGGCGGAAATTTACACTGGTTTAAATGACGAGAAGGACGTTTATAAAAATCTCGCTGCTGCACTTAAATTGAATTCTTTAAGATTTTCGGACAAACTACGTCAGGACATGAAAGATGAAAAGAACCTATTTTATACTTTGCAGGGCGACCGACGAATAGAGAAAATGCTCGCCCGCTATAGTGGACAGACGAAGTAAACTTGTTTCGCCATTTTCGTTTTGAAATGAAAAGGAAACATAAATATGGACAAATATTTTGCGGCTTAAGATAATAAACTCAGTAGCCGTCATGCCGCGATTTATGACCCGGAGGCGGGAGTGTTGAATAGCCCTATAAAAGACAGATTTGGAACGTTGCTGGCTAGCGCCGGCCAGATGTATTTTGAGGTCGACAAGGAATTCACCATTGTTTACTCCAACGATTTGCTCAAGGAGGTTTTTGGTGATCCCAGTGGAAAGAGATGCTATGAATTTATATGCAAAAAATCCCAGGTTTGTCCTGATTGTCCTATGGACAAAGTCCTACGGGGCGCTGACAGGGCGGTTAGTGAAGAAGTCAGGTACGACAAGGATGGTATGCCAATCTGGCTTGAAAACACGTCCACGCCCATAAGGAATGACGCGGGTGAAATAATAGGCGCCGGTGAATTGTCTGTAGATGTCACGCAGAGAAAACGCGATCTCTTGTGGATTAGAGATTCTGAAAGATTATATAGAAACTTGGTGGAGCAGTCACCAGACGTAATATTTTCCTTGGACGCCCAAGGAAAATTTACTTTCGTGAACACCCAAGTAGAAAAATTTCTTTGTTATTCTGTCGCACACGTCCTGGAGACACCCTTGAGGGATTATGTAGCTCCTGAAGATAGATCCAGGCTTGATGGTATCTCAGAACTTGAGCCTGAATCGATTTGGGATGAAGAAGTAGCTGTGATTGACGCCGATGGCGCTCGCAAATACGCTAGAATAAGGATGAAAGTCTCATTTAATGAGACTGAGACGTCAAATGTTTTCGACGGTGTGATGCGAGACAGAACAGTTCGCCGCAAACTGGAAGAAGAATTGAAGGCGTCCCGGGCTGCCCTCGTTGAAAAAATAAAAATAATTGACGAACTTTATGAGCACATAGTTGAATCAGGTAAATGCAAAGCTATTGAGGACCACACGGCGGAGGTAGCCCATGAGCTTCGTCAACCTCTCGCCATCGTAGGGGGGTTTGCCAGAAGGCTTTCCAAATCGCTCGAAGGGGCCGTCAGCATTGATCTGGACAAACAAAAACAATATATAAATATAATAATATCCGAGATCCAGAGACTGGAGAAAATACTCGACCGGTTGATAGAGTTCACCAAAAGGGACAGTATAAAATTCCAGAAGGTTGATCCCAATGAGCTTATCAAATACATTGTCGGCATAACTGAGAGCAGGGTCCTTGAAAAGAACATATGTCTCAATGTTAATCTCGGTCCGGAAATAGGTGACATCCCCTTGGACCCGGGCCGATTTCAACAGTTGGTGTTGAATCTCCTATCCAATGCAATTGACGCTTCGCCAAAAGGCAGCGCCATCGACCTGGAAACTGGTGTTTCAATTCCCAGCGACAGGGCCCTAAAAATAGGCGCCCTAGATTCAACTACATTCTTTGAAATGAAGATACGTAACAATGGTCCGGTTATTCCACCTGAAACCCTCCAAAATGTGTTCAACCCATTTTTCACAACCAAAGAGCACGGAACGGGCTTGGGGCTGACCGTGAGCAAAAAAATAGTGGAAGATCACGGTGGGTCGATCTCTGTCAAATCAGACGAGGACGGCACAGCCTTCACCATCTGGCTCCCTTTGAAAGAAAAACCCGGCGCCAGAAAAGATTTTTGCCTCTTTCAAGCGAATCCCTGATCTGAAAAACTTCAACAGACAGAGATTGAAAGAGTAGCCTGTCTAAGAACAGGCTGCCAACTAAAACTATCTCAACAGGTCCGAGAGGGCTGATTTGATATCGGGGAAATTGAACGAAAACCCGTATTTTTGGAGTTTTCTCGGAACAACTCTTTGGCCTTTCAGGATGATGGACCCAAATTCCCCCATGGCCAGACTCACGATGAATCCAGGCGCAGCCAGAAAAGATGGCCTTCCCAAGATCTTACCCATTTCTTTTGCTAGATCTCGGTTCCTTATCGGCCCGGGGGCGCATAAATTTACCGGCCCACGAATCTCTGTGTTTTCGGCTACAAATGATGCTGCCCTGCACAGATCGATAATGTGTATCCATGACATCCACTGACGTCCGCTTCCAATAGGCCCACCAGCGAAGAACTTAAATGGCCTGATCATTTGGGCCAACGCTCCGCCATTCCTGCCTAACACTACACCGAATCTGGTTGTAACCACTCTTACGCCCTTATCAGACGCTTTAAAGGCTTCATTTTCCCAATCCACAGCGAGTTTAGCCAAAAAATCATTGCCTGGTTTCGATGACTCGTCAAGTTCCTCATCTTCAGTCATGCCATAATAACCGACTGCTGACGCGCTCAACAACGTCGCGTTGCTTGTTATCGCATCAACAAGGTTTTTGGTAGTGTTAATTCGGCTGTCTCTCAGTAATTTCTTATAATTTTCATCCCATCTGCGAAAAATATTGGCCCCGGCCAAATTTATGAACAGGTCGTATTTGTCAAGCGCATCCTGCCATTTACCCGGCTTGGTTGGCTCTCCAACAACGATGGTAACGTCTTTGGGAAGCCCAGTCGCCTTTGAAGGATTGCGGACCAGAGCAAAAACCTTATGTCCGGATTCAATTAAGAATCGAGCCATATTGGTCCCAACAAACCCATTTGAGCCGGTCAGGAAAACTTTCATTTACGAATCCTCACCCAAGACTATTTCGTGCGGAAGACAGGAGCGCTGAAAATCGTCGTCCGCCTTTTTGTCCCACTCCGCGCAAACATCGGATTCACGGGAAGGCCTGGCTTCTATGATTTCAAGTTCGTACCCCAAAGCAAACCCGGCAAGAGCGTGATTAAAATCAATAACAATTCCGTCTTCCCGGACATCCTTTATTGTGACACTTCCCGGTCCTTCATCATCGTTGCATATGACCGGAATTTCCATGCCGGGAAATGGTTTTACGCCGGGTGGAAAATGGAATTCTTCAATCTTTTTCAAGAAGACCATTTTTTCGTCGCGCATACCAAACGCCTCTTGCGCAGGAACATCGAAAGTCAGTTTCCGGCCGTTTGTTTCTCCAACAAGTCTCTTTTCCAAACCTGGGATTACATGACCATAACCAGTAACAAAATCCATGGTTTCCAGTTCCGGCGATCCCTTTAGCGATGGGCCGCCTACTATCCTAACGCGATACCTTATCTTTACGTAACTACCTGAATCCTGAATTTTGTATGGTTCAGAGGCTGATGGGCTGTTCATCCAAAAACTCCTTTTTAAATTTACCCTACCAATAACGCAGTTATCTCATCCAGCACCGCACAAGGGTTCCAGAGGCCTTTCTTTCCAATATCGGAGCATTGAGACATATGTCCTCCGCCTCGGGACATCTTTCACGAAATACACATCCACGGGGAAGGTTGACCAAGTCCGGGACCATTCCGGGAATCATGTATAGTTTTTCACCCTTGGATACGGCGTCTTTATCGATTCTGGGCACAGATTTTAGCAAACCAATTGTATAGGGATGGAGAGGGTTCTCAAAAAGGTTTTTTACATTAGCTTCTTCTACTATATAACCAGCGTACATTACAGCTATCTTGTCAGCCATTTCTGCGACCACTCCCAAATCATGGGTGATAAGAATGATACCTGTTTCCTTCTCATGCTTTATCTCGTTCATCAAGTCCAGAATTTGAGCCTGGATAGTCACATCCAGGGCCGTTGTGGGTTCATCGGCTATCATGAGCTTAGGATCGCAAGCCAAAGCCATGGCTATCATGACGCGTTGGCGCATGCCTCCACTCATTTGATGAGGATAATCCTGGACTCTTTCTTCCGGGAAAGGTATTCCCACCATCTTGAGTATTTCAATCGAAGCTTCCATGGCCTGTCTTCTATTCATTTTTTTGTGGGTCCGGTAAACTTCAGAAACCTGTTCACCTATTTTGAAGACGGGGTTCAAGCTTGTCATTGGTTCCTGAAAGATCATGGATATGTCGTTGCCACGCACCGAACGCATTTCCGACGGGGTCAGATTTAGAAGATCTCGGCCCTCAAAAATTATTTCTCCGCTCGCAATAACCCCTGGAGGTGAAGCGACAAGCCTCATTATCGACAGGGCGGTTACACTTTTGCCGCACCCTGATTCTCCGACTAACCCGAGCGCCTGGCCCCGATCCAGAGAAAGGTTCACATCGTTGACTGCGACCGCCAATCCACGGTCAGAATTGAAAATGACCTTCAAGCGCTTTATTTCAAGGAGAGGATTAACCATGAATTCGAAAATAAGCTCGCAAATGCTTGTAGATACTATATGTCGAGATTTGGCAGAATAAGGAAAGATCCAAAAAAACCTGCTCCGAAACTCAACAGTGATACCAGTAGAGCCATGATAAGAAAAGAACTCCTATACAAAAACGCGTCCAAAGCTGATCCACCCCACAAAATAAGGGCTATCAGCAGAGAAGGAGTCTTAATATCATATTGGATGTTTTGTGGAACCAGGGCAAGAGGCGCCAGATACAGAATCACGTTTAGCAGAAATAGTAGACCTGCCAGGACCCGTCCTCGCACAATCTGACCCATGCCGGGGAAAACAAGGGACATAATTGCGTAAGAGATATTTGAACGCCCCTTCTGTTGAGTTTCTCCGTTTTCCGTATTCTTCACGTTAGTCTCCTTGGTAAACCGCGAGTTTGCAACGGTATAATCTCTACACTCTGCGAAGTCAATCCGGGCGACGCCTAAAATTGCAACAGCACCGTTTAGGGCGTCCCAAATTAGAATGTCCATTCGGAATTAGCCAAACTGGTTTTTCCATTCATTGAAACATAGTATCAGCCATATTTTTGAGGCATTGTCGGACCGGGATTTTTGATGGTCTTGCCAAATCTTTTCGATTGACCTCCTATCAAGAAGTCCTTGCTCATATGCGAACAAACGTTGTTCAGCCCACGATTTCAATGAGTTTTTGAACCATTCCCCTAGCGGTACCTGAAAACCTTGCTTGGAACGTTTCAGTATTGCGTCCGGTATGATCCCTCTTGCCGCGTCTTTAAGGATTCGCTTGGTCGTGTGGCCTTTGATCTTGAAATGTATTGGGAGCCGACAGGCAAACTCAACAACACGGTGGTCCAACAATGGACTTCTCACCTCCAAGGCGTGAGCCATGCTCATCCGATCTACCTTGGTAAGGATGTCTTCAGCAAGATACGTCTGGAGATCTGTGAACATCATTCTGCTTACGGGATCAAGATTCATACAATGCTCTGCCTGCTCAATCGCCGGATCGAGTTCAGGTTTATAAACTAAACCCGTTAACAATTTGACTTCATCCTTGGTGAATGTCTGCGGAGTTAAAGCAAGTGGGTCCCGTCTTATGCGCGTTGACGCGTCAATAAAAAGTTTGAATTTCTTAGTAAGACTAAAACCATAATATTTTGTAGTGGCCTTTGTACTCATCAAGATAGGCTCAATGACTTTTTCCCTGAGGACTGTAGGTAGGCAGTCGTAGATATTTTGGTATCGACGAGCTACATATCGTTCGTACCCGCCAAAAAGTTCGTCCCCTCCATCCCCGGAAAGGGCAACAGTCACCCTTTTCCTTGTTTCCTGGCATAAACGCCAGGTCGGAATGGCTGATGAATCTCCGAATGGTTCTCCAAAGTGTCTTACAAGTCTGGGGAAGAGGTCTTCTATATCGAAATTGACCCTATGCTCAGTGTGGTCTGAGCCTACAGATTTTGCCGCCATCCTGGACCATCTTGATTCGTCATGACTTGTGCCCGGAAAGGAAATGCTGAAAGTCTTGACCCGTGACGCTGCGGATTTCGCCATAAGAGCGGTCACCAGAGTCGAATCTACACCCCCGCTGAGAAATGCTCCCAAGGGCACATCAGAAACCAACCTTTTTTCGGTTGAGTCGGCGAGAGTTGTTAACAATGACTCTTTGGACGCCCTATAGTTCAAGCCTAAACCAGGAGTTGGCGGTAGCCAATATCGTGATACCGTCATTCCGGATTCGTCAAAAACGGCCATATGAGCAGCCGGCAATTTCCTTATGCCGGCAAAAATGGTATGCGGGGCTGGGATGAAATCGTAAAGGAAATATTCCGACATGGCTTGTGGATCGATGCTTCGAGATATCTCAGGGTTTTCCAGTAACGAACTGAGTTCCGATGAAAACGACAGCTTCTTTCCTTGGAGTGAATAGTATAAAGGCTTTTTACCCATCCTGTCTCTAGCTAGAAAAAGCCGCCTTCGCCTATCGTCCCAGATTGCGAAGCTAAACATTCCGTTGAGAAGAGGAAGCATTTGCTCCTGTTTGCTGATGTAAAGTCTAATAAGGACTTCAGTGTCCGAGCTGGTGCGAAATCTTACGCCCCTAGACTCCAGGGAAGCACGTAACTCTTTGAAATTGTATATTTCTCCATTGAATACAATAGCTGTAAGCCCATCGTCAGACAGCATAGGCTGGTTGGCCGAATCAGTGAGGTCAATAATTGAGAGTCTCCTGTGGCCGAGCGCACAAGATTGAAACTTGCACAATCCTCCAGCGTCGGGTCCCCTGTGAGTCAGCGCATCCGTCATCATTTGTGCGATCTGCTCAACGGGTTGATTCTTAAAATCAATTATTCCGGTAATTCCACACATTTACAATCCTACAACAAGATCACTTGTTCAATAAATATCACTATACACCAAATTAGTATATAATATTTGACATTTGAACTAAACTATGAAAGTTTTTGTTCAAGTTTAATCGTGGCCGTAACTGGTTCACGTTCGCCAGGTGTCAGACCTCTGAGGAGTCATCATATGGTCCAGGTCCGTTGCCCCGACTGTGGTTATCTTCAAAGCCTTTCAGAAGAAAGGTTCTTAAACATATCCGAAGATTTTCTCAATTGTCCACATTGCCATGCCAAGATTCCCAAGGCATGGAAGCCCGCTCAAACCGATTCTATACCCGAAGAGGTTCGGCACAAGATTCTCGCGTTTTCGAGCCGAATACTCAATGGCGGAGAGATAAACAGAGACGTAGTGTGTGCTCTGGAGTCGCTGTTCCGAAAGTTTGGCCCGCTGGAAAACAGTATCAGGGCTCTAGGGCTGGGCTACGCTTCGGTTGGAGAACCCAAGAAGGCAGAGGAATTTCTGGCTCTGCTTTATCATGAGGACCCTAACGATAAGGAGGTTCTGCAAGCGCTGTTAAAAATATATTTGGCTCAGGAAAAATATGAAGAAGCTGTTGAAACAGGGTTGAACCTGTACCAGAGCTCTGAGGCGGAGGACGATGACATAGGCCGGCTCGGGCTTGTGCTTGTTCGGTTGGGAAGGGAGGAAGAGGCTCGTAGGCTTCTGGATTCCCACCCTTGTATGGACAACAAAAATCCGGCGATCAAGAAGGCGCGCAAGGAACTAAACGGTAAGGGTTCTCTTGGTCTGGGGGCAATCCTGGGAGGAAAGGTCCCATTTAACAAAATTTTCTCAATGTCCGGCAAAGAGGGCCTCAAAGCTATCAGTAACCGCGCTCGGTCGCTTGTTTCGTCTCCTGGGAACAATATACTCAACACATTTCGCGGGTCAAAAGATTGCAATCTGCTCCCGCAAGACGACGCCGCTGGGGCGCTAAACCTGGAATCAGGATTGTGGGTGAGTCACTGCGAATACTGGGTGTACTCTCCTACATCTACTATTCCCAGTTGGGAGGAGCTTAAAAGAAGTTTTCTTCAACAATCATTAAATAGACAAAACAGGTCTCGTGAGCTTCAGAATCTTGAAACGCTAATCGCCAGACAAAAACTTACAATTGATTATATACTTCGTGAAGAAGCCATGGAGCTATTTGAATATCCTGAAGAATTACTCCAGTTCAACGCACGCGAACTGGATTCCGTCGATTTAAATACCCTTAACAGCGCACAGATGGTCATCCGAATAAGATTTTCGGATGTCGCCGAATTGGCGCGTGAGAACGTAATTTTCTTAACCAAATTTGTAGAAGCTATCAGGGATGTTTCCGGAGGAGTAATACAGGACGCTGTTTCACATGTTTTGTGGGGGTGTAAAGCTTGGCAGAGAGACCTGTATAATGATGATTCCCATCTAGCCCAGTCGAATACTTTGATAGAGTTGTTGGACGAAAATGGGGCGGTGTGGGCCCACAGTCACGGGATGCAAAAATTTGGGTTGCCGGATGTTGAACTTGAGGACGTGCCGAGGGGTTTTGGAGGGGCAGCGGCCAAACTCATATTGAACGTATGCGAAACCCTGATACATATGAGAAGTCAATCCTCTCTAATAACGCAACCCATAAACCTTCATGATTCTCCCGTGTCATGCGTTTTTGAATACCGTAAATCAGATTCGGAAGGACACTTTCCATCTGGGAGTTTGCATATAGCCCCTTACATACAAGGGAAAAGGCCGGATAGTGAAGACGCTCTGTGTGACGCTCTGAAATTGTTTAATCGTGTCGGTGGTCATGGTCAGGAGCGCCAGGAAAAAGACAATATAAACCTAAAGCCACAAGATGTCCGGGCTGGCATTCTCAACCCGAAACTAATGGCAGCGAGACACAAAATGTTGGAAGCCCATCGCAAGGCACGCAGCAATCTGGACATTTTCAGGAAGAGCTTCCAGGATTCTGATTTGAAGAGTGATAACGTGCATGCGGTCAAAATCGGGTTCCCCGCTTATGATGGGCAATATGAGTGGATGTGGGTATCGTTGGACGCCTGGCGGGGTCAATCAATTGTTGGCTTTTTGGAAAATGTGCCCATACTGCGCAAAGATCTCCAGAAAGGCGCTAAAGTCCGAATAAATGAGGCCGAAATATTCGATTGGGTCATAGCGAACGGAAATAATATACTAGACGGGGGGTTTACCGAACAAATAACACACGACAACTAGGACTGGGTAGCCATAGTAATTACAAGCGAAAACTGAGATGCAACGATAATGTGGCCCTGATACCCTAAAAAGGCCATTCTTCGGGATCGCAGGTCAAATACATATCGGACAGATGTTTCACTTCCCGGGCGACCTGATCAGAGTTCACATCCGGGTCCAACTCCATCCTGGTGAGACGTTCTTCCAAGTATAGATTGAATCGGTCTATGTCAGCTTCAGAGTAGATTTCCGTGTCGGTTTCTGAAGCGTAAAACTCCTCAAACATTTCCGTATGCCTCCGTGTGTCGCTTGTTCAGCGTTTAAATTAATTACTTATCACAGCCCTGGCAGCATAGTAAATTAAACGTCGGAAAAGACCTCGGACAAATGCTCTGAAATAATTGCCAAAAGGATCTTGTCAATTCCAAAAGCCTGTGGCAAATTTCTCTCGGTAATCGGTGTTCAGCCCACGATGTTTCATAAAACTGCAAATTCGTGCAAAGGAGATCTCCATGAAAACTCAGCGAATTCTTGGTCTTTTCATCGGCGTCATTATCTTGCTGACAACAGTTGCTGTTTTCGCCACCGGCGATAGTTGGGTCGTGATCAAGGGCAAAGATAATGTCTGTAAGGTTGTCAAGACCCAAGAAAAGATAGCCAACACAATAGCTGGACCATTTACCGGCAAAGAGCAGGCGGAGCAAGCGTTAGCCAAAGCCTGTCCGAAGAGCGCAATCGAGAAACTGAGAGAAAAGGCTGCTGAAGGAATCGAAAAGGCGAAAGCTGAGGCCGAAAAACTGAAAGAAAAGGCCGCTCCCGGGTTCGAGAAGGCCAAAGGAGAAGCTGAGAAATTAAAGGAAAAGGCTGAGGAAGGTATCGACAAGGCAAGGGAAATGATAAAAGACCGCCTTCCCCAGAAATAGAATTTGTTTTGCAGGGGCAGTGTCCCTGTCAATTATTTTTACGATATGGTGAGGAGGGATAAACGAATAGAGCCTGCAAAAAAATATTGTGTAAAAGGAATTTCGGTTTTCAAAAGATTGGCAACCTCTTTTCGAACATTATGCTAACTGATCTAGGGCCGATTTCCATTCTTTTGTCGGCGTAGTCCATTTTTTTGAGATATTGCTCAAGGCCAGATAGAGAAGTTTGAACATGGCCTCGTCATTGGGAAGCGATCCACGGTTTTTGAGTTCGTTGAGAATAGACAGCTGGAACTTCGCTCTCTCGGATTCGGCCGCCCACATCCCAAGCACATCGTTGACACCTTCCATTGTGACGGCTGTGGCCACATATACAGTCTTGGAGACTATCTGCCGTTATGCTTGACCTTGATCCTGACGGCGTCCAGATAAACAATCGGATATATGTCATCCAAAGGCCTGTTTTGCCAGAGACGGACTTGGTCGATTATGGTGTCAGTAGCCCTGGAGATGAGGGTAGGCGACACATCAACCCAATACATCTCTTCTAGATGCGACCGGATATCTTCGGTGGTCATCCCCTTGGCGTACATTGACATGATTTTGTTATCGAAGCCTGTAAAACGGCTTTCTCACTTTGGGACAATAACAGGATCAAAGGTTCAGTTCCGGTCCCTCGGGACTGATATGTCTATTTGGCAGAGTTCGCCTTTGATCTTCTTCGGGTAAGCGCCGTTCATGGAGTTGCGGGAATTCTTCTCGGCCACCGCATTCCTGGCATAACCCAGGTGTTCCGTCATCTCCGAATGCGTGGCACGTTCCAGCCACCGCTTTGTTAATTATTTTAGTAAACCGTTTTCTCCTATTAGATCTTCCGGTTTCTTGTAGCCCCTGATGGGGTCGTCAAGCGGTTCGCAGGTATTGGCAATTGGCTTTGCTCCTTTGCGCTGGTTCTAAACCCAGATTGGCTATTTACATAAAAGATTTTACATATTCCTCTTTAGTATGGCTTGCACGGAGTTATAAGCAACACTGACGAACTTTCGCCCACCCAGATAATCTTAGGCACAGAGGGCTGTGGCGTATTGAGGAGTCATTCAGGATAAGCAAGCATGATCTTAAGGTGCGGCCCGTTTACCACTGGACGCCGGAGAGAATCCGCTCCCGCATTCTGATCTGCTTTATCACATACGCTCTTGTCAGACAGGCTAGGGACAGGATCGCCGTCAGTATGAACCGATGAGCTTCGAGAAAATCAGAAATGAGCTGTTACACGCCCAGGCCAGTATACTCATGGATACGGCCACCAACAGGAAATACATCATGCCTTCTAAAATCACGGATGTTCAGTAAAGGCTTTATCAAATCTTCGGACTTATACGATCAGAGGCGCCTAGACCAATGACGTGACTTGCGCTATAAAAAAGAAACAGTAGTGCCCCGGATAAAAATCAACCTGGTGATATCTAGTGTTTTCGCAACAAAGGCTGTCAAAGTCAGGACCATTTTTCAAAAAAGGAGCACGTTATGCATGCATCCCCCGGGCCATCAACATCCAATTCCAAACCGTGCAATCGGCCCACTTTTTGGCTTAGCGAACTCTCGCCTACTGAACGTCACACCCTGTTTGCCACTTTTTTGGGTTGGGCGCTGGATGGCATGGACGTAATGGTTTACAGCTTTGTCATCCCCAGCCTGATCACGGCCTGGCGTATCAGCGCAGGCGAAGCCGGTCTACTCGGCACGGCTGCGCTATTGATCTCGGCTTTAGGAGGCTGGATTGCAGGTCTTCTGGCCGACCGTTTTGGTCGAGCCCGTGTTTTGCAAATCACGATTGTATGGTTTTCATTTTTCACGTTTTTAAGCGGGTTCACGAATTCCTTCTGGCAATTGTTAATCACTCGTGGATTGCAAGGGCTTGGGTTCGGTGGAGAATGGGCAGTGGGATCGGTCCTGATTGGTGAGATGATACGCCCCAAGCACCGCGGAAAGGCGGTCGGTACCGTGCAGGGCGGATGGGCCATTGGATGGGGATTGGCTGCAATTTTCAATGCTATCATCTTTTCTGTTTTCCCTCAGGAAGTTGCCTGGCGTTACATGTTTTGGATGGGAATTCTTCCGGGTCTGCTTGTTTTTTACATTCGTCGGCGAGTCCCTGAACCCGAGGTTTTCACAAAAACCCGAAAACAGGTTAAGGATCTTGGAAAAAAATCTAATTTCCTCGAGATCTTCTCTCCCGCTTTCATAAAGATTACAGCTCTTACAGCCATAATGGCGGTAGGTGTACAGGGTGGGTACTATGCTATCACCACCTGGCTTCCAACATTTTTGAAAACAGTACGAGGTCTGTCTATTTTAAATTCAAGCGTATACCTGTTGGTAGTCATTGTGGGATCATTTGTTGGGTACATGGTCAGCGCTTACGCTTCTGATCAACTTGGGCGAAAAAGAACACTCATCCTTTTCGCAGTATGTTCGTTCTTCACAGTGATTGCTTACGCCTATCTACCAATCAGTAATTCAGTCATGTTAATATTGGGGTTTCCGCTGGGATTTTTTGCTTCTGGGTCTTTTAGTCCAATTGGAGCTTTTTTTACTGAGTTATTCCCGAGTCGATTACGCGGATCCGGCCAGGGGTTTTCATACAATTTTGGGAGGGGAGTAGGGGCTCTTTTTCCCACACTAGTCGGATATTTAAGCGTAAGCGTTGCGCTCGGCGACGCTATCGCAATCTTTGCCGCATTGGCGTACTTCATCATGATCCTGGCTGTCGCTCTATTGCCGGAAACCCGAGGAAAGGAGCTGAGAATCTATGAATGAGGGAGGTCTTAACAATCCGTCGATCCCGATATGTCAGGGACCGAATCCTGTTCCGGCAAAACCTAGGCTTTCGCTTCCACCAGGTAGTTGCGATTGTCACGCGCACATCTTTGGGCCGGTTGATCAGTATCCGTTTACATCGAATCGAAGCTACACTCCGCCGGAGGCCAACATCGAGGCTTATAGGCGCTTGCTTGTCACCTTAGGGTTTAGTCGCGCGGTAATCGTGCAACCGAGTGTTTATGGAATGGACAACCGTTGTACTTATGACGCTGTGAGGGCATCTGAAACATCCTGGCGGGGAGTCGCAGTGATAACTTCGGACATCAAGGAATCCGTTCTTATTGACTTGCACTCGGGGGGTTTTCGTGGCGCCCGCTTGAACCTTTTATTCAAGGGAGGAACAGCGTTAGAGGAACTAGAACGCATTGCCGAAGTGATTCAGCCATTTGGCTGGCACGTCCAGTTACTGCTTGACGGGAGAGAACTAATTGAACTTGCGAATCGATTTCGGCGTTTACCGGTAGATATTGTTGTCGACCACATAGGTCACATGCCTGCTTTGGCAGGAGTGAATCACCCCGGGTTTCAGGCTTTGCTGCAGTTAGCGCGTGAAGGCAGGTGTTGGGTGAAACTGTCTGGTCCATATCGTGTGTCTGGTGAACAATTTCCATATAATGATTTCTTGCCGTTTGCTCACGCGTTGGTTGAAACTGCTCCGGACCGCCTTGTATTTGGTACGGACTGGCCGCATCCAGCAGTAAATGGGTTTATACCGGAGGATGCGAGTTTATTGGATCTGCTGCCATTGTGGGTGCCTGACACGGATATCCAACATCGGATTTTGGTGAAGAATCCGGAAATGCTTTACGATTTTCCACGACTTTAAAACAGCGGTTTGACGTTGGGGAAAAATTAACCTTATTGTAGGAAGGCGGTTTTTACATAATGGGTTACTCTATTCTCTTGCCCGGGACGCCTGTTTCTTCAGATCGCGGCGCCCTGGGATGGAGTTCCGTCACTCTCATCCGTCGTGGCGCCAGGAACATCCTTGTAGATACAGGTTCGTACGGAGATCGTATGACGCTGCTGGCCGCTCTCGAGACACATGGTCTCAAGCCAGATCAGGTTAATGATGTATTCATTTCGCATCTGCATTATGACCATTTTCTAAATGTCGATCTCTTTTCTAGGGCGAAAATTTGGGTCCCTGAGCGAGATTTGACCTATGTCATGGAAAGGGAATACCTTCGTTGTAATGACCCTTATGTTCCTGAGGTTGTAGTGCGTTATTTTTCCGATCATTTGACTTGTTACGTCCCCGATCAAATCATTGTTGAGGGATTGCTGGCCATGGGGCTGCCGGGCCATACTCCCGGAACATCTGGATTATATGATGAAGACAGTCATACCCTCTTCGCTGGTGATGGTGTAAAAAATGCGTGGGAATTTGTGAATCGGGTTCCTCCGCCAGCCTTTTACGATGCTGAAAAGGCCGTGGCCAACTACAAAAAGGTGTTGGAACTGGTCGACGTTGTTGTGCCCGGACATGACAGTCCTTTTCGGATCACACCGGATGGTGGAGCTAAATATCTACAGTCCTATACTCCCATCATCAAATTTTATCCGGGCCCGGATCAAAATGCAAAAATGATTCGTATTGAATGAGACGTAGTACGAACCACGGCTTCGAACGAATCAATCAGAAAAGGATCAGTAAGAAAGGAACAACAAGAATTTGTCTTTTGGAATCTTCAAACAAGTCTTTTATCTTTTAATTCAATTGGGAATTGCCAGATGATACTGCTACCAGCCTCGTTAGTTGACTCTAATTTTTGATACAGGACTCGAGGGAGGTCATTTTGAAGACATACGATCTAATACTGGTGGGTGGAGGAATTGTCGGGGTCTCCACCGCTCTGCAATTGAAGAGGCGTAACCCGGGCGCTGAAATTTTGTTGATTGAAAAGGAAGCGCTTTTAGCCCAACACCAGACCGGTCATAATTCCGGTGTGGTCCATGCGGGTGTATATTATCAGCCTGGTAGCTTAAAAGCTGACTTTTGTAAACGTGGGGCTGCTCAAACGATCGAATTTTGTAAAGAACATGGACTGCCGTTCAAACAAATTGGCAAACTCCTGGTTGCGACAGACGCGATTGAACATGAACGGATGGAAGCCCTGGAAGAAAGATGTAGCCGGAATGGTATCAAAACCGAGCGATTATCCTCGAAAGAACTAACAGAAGCTGAACCTGCCGTCGTCGGAGTAGGCGCTCTTTTGGTATCAGCCACAGGGATTACTGATTTCAAGATAGTCACCGCAAAAATGGCGGAGCTTTTCATAGCTCTTGGCGGCGAAATCAAATGCGGTCAAGAGGTCAAAGCCATTAGAGAGAAAACCCACACAGTAAATATTGAGTTGGCAGGGACTACGGTTACCACCAGATACCTTGTGCTGTGTGGCGGCGTGATGGCCGATCGTCTTGCCAGGAAGATGGAAATTGACATCGATTTTCAGATCGTACCTTTTCGCGGGGAGTACTACAAACTCTCACCGAGGCGCAATTCTATCGTCAGGCGCCTTGTCTATCCAATCCCCGACCCCGAGTTACCTTTCTTGGGAGTGCATCTCACCCCTACAATTCAAGGCTTCATTACAGTTGGGCCAAACGCTGTTCTTGGCTGGAAAAGAGAGGGATACGGTCGTTTCAACTTCGATTTACGAGACACCGCGGAGATGCTCAAATTTTCTGGATTTTGGACGGTTATGCGGGAGAATTTTTTAAACGGGTTGAGTGAGTTTAAGGATTCGATCTTCAAGCCCGGTTACCTTCAGCGGGTTCGTAAGTACTGCCCAAGTCTGGATTCTACCGCTGACCTGCTGCCATATCCGCCTGGAATCCGCGCCCAGGCGGTAAAGAAAGATGGAACTCTAGTTCACGATTTCCTTTTTGCTGAAACTGATCGGTCTTTTCATGTCTGCAACGCTCCTTCGCCGGCAGCGACCGCGGCAATGCCAATTGGCGAATATTTGTGTGAGAAGGTGGCTACAAGATTCGGGTTTTGACGCGGTTGTTTCTGAGAAAACTATTTATGTTAAATCGGGTCTGAGGATGAATGAAGGTTTTCCAAACGGGAGAAATAGCAATCATGAACCGGCTAACTCCTCAGGACATCACAGTCCTGGTAGGTTCAAATCTCGTATGCTATCCAGCTCTTTGCGTAGGGGTCGCGGAGGAGTGTTAGCGACCGCTAACGTTGTTCCCGAGATTCCAATAAGGATATATGACTGCTTTATGCAAGGTAACCACATGGAAGCCTTAGAGCTACAGCGCGCTCTGAATCCTTTAGCGATATAATGGTCACTAACGTTTATGGCGTAGGTGGCCTAAAGCTGGCCATGAACGCCGTAAGATTCCAGGGATGTGAAGCGCGGTTACCTTTGACGATTCCCGAAAACGCGCTAGAGGAGTTAAACGTCGACTTGGATAAGTTGCGCCCCTTTTTAATGGAACGAAAGGACGCGCATCAAAAAAATCGTGAGATATGCCAACAAGATTTGAATACAGGTGTCGAACTTGCCAGAAAAAGCATGGCATAGGTTGAGAAAAAGGCGGACATCAAAATGCGATTCCCTAAGATGTATCGTTTGAGGCAGCAATTCCAAAGACCAGTGGCTTCAAATATCCAGAGCGCCATTAACCAAGAGTTAGCCCTGCTACGTCTCGGTGAAACTGTAATGTCGGGGGACAAAATAGGAATTACTGTGGGCAGTCGGGGGATCCAGAACTTGACACCCATACTCAGGGCTTGTGTTGATTTCATCAGGGCAATTGGGGCGTTTCCCTATTTGGTCTCAGCCATGGGTAGTCATGGGGGTGGAGAGGAAGAAGGCCAAAGGTCAGTGCTTTACAGTCTGGGTGTTACCGAAGCCAATCTTGGCGCGCCTGTGGTGACATGCGCTGAATGCCGAGCCATCGGAAACACTGTATCAGGGCTACCTGTATACATTCTGGAATCTGCCCTTGGATTGGATGGTATCCTGGTAATCAATCGAGTCAAATCCCACACTTCGTTAAGAGGGGACCTGGAAAGTGGCCTAGTCAAAATGCTCGTAGTTGGATTAGGTGGACCGAGGGGGGCGCAGCAATTTCATGGTTTTGGCCAGGCCGAATTGCCAAGGCTCCTGACGGAAATCGGTGAAGTAATATTAAACAGGCTTCCAATAGTTGGCGGCATAGCCGTTGTGGAAAACGCTTACGAAGAGACCGCTCTGATACGGGGAGTCTCCAGAACGGATATGATAGACAAAGAACGTGAATTGTTGCTCTATTCGAAATCCCTTATGCCGTCCCTTCCTACTGATCAGATCGATCTTCTCATCATACAGGAAATGGGAAAAAACTTCAGCGGAACCGGGATGGACACCAACATCATAGGCAGACTTCGCATTCAAGGCCTTTCTGAGCCTGAAAATCCCTGCGTCAAAAGAATAGCCGTTCTGGATCTTTCGAAACAATCTCATGGAAATGCGACCGGCATAGGAATGGCCGACTTTGTGACACAACGGTTGGTTGAAAAAGTGGATTGGCAAGCAACCTATCTGAACTGTCTAACCACTACCTTCGTGGGTCGAGCCGCCATGCCCATGCGCTTCAATACAGAAAAGGAACTTTTGGACGCTGCTATAATGACCCTTTACGGCGCTTCTTCCAGTGAATTACGCATTGTCATCATTCCGAATACCCTTTTTCTTGGTGAATGTATTGTTTCGGAGACAGTCAGAGCAGACCTGCTTGGCAAGCAGGGCATGCAATTTGACAAAAATCCGGAAGAATTTACATTTGACGATGAGGAAAGATTGTTGTTGAGGGTCCCTTAGGAAGGATTACGCTTCTGGTTTCGCAAGTCTTTTGTTCATGCGGGTAAGCGAGGGGTCTATTTCGAGGGGCTAAGGAGCGTGGCTAACTTGGCAATATACCTTGTGTGATCTCTGTAAATCGCATGCGCTTCATTAAGAGTAACCGGCGCGAAATGTACAACGTCACCTGGCTTCGCCTGAGCAACTCTGTCCAGGTCCGGAGAAATAACCGATGCAATTTTTGTATATCCTCCCAGGGTCTGTTCACACAGAAGAATTACAGCCTGGCCATTCGGCGGTACCTGCACGGCGCCTGGCATGACCGGCTCTGAAATCATACTTTTTGGCGCTCCCTCTTCGCGAAACAGTTCTGGTCCCTGAAGCCTGTAGCCCATGCGATCTGACTGAACGCCCACCGTGAAGGCTGAACCGAAAAAACCTTCTGCGCCGCCTACAAAATAATCCGCATGATCATCTGGTATCGCTCTTAACCAAATCTCTGGCGGATACAAAGGTATCGAGGGGAAAGAACGCGGTGACGAAAGTAATGCGCCGGAGCCTCTCTTGATAATGTCCCTTTCATTCAAAATTCGTCCTTCAAGTCCTCCCAACCTCCCAGCTACATAAGTGGAACGGCTTCCCATGACCATGGGAACATCTATGCCTCCGGTGACCGCCAGATAAGCTCGGCAACCACTCCTGGCGGTGCCAATCCGTATAATGTCGCCCCGATGAATTCGGATAGACTTCCAACAGGCCTCAGGCTTACCGTTCACTTTTAATGTCATTTCTGCGCCAGTAACTGCGATGTCGGCTTCACATAACGCTTCGAGCCTGGCTCCCGTGAATGTCATTTCCAGGGCCGCGCAGCCGGTACAATTTCCAACAAGCAAATTGGCTATCCTGAAAGCGAAGGAGTCAAGAGCGCCAGAAACTGGAATCCCCATATGCTGATAGTCGAATCGACCTCTATCCTGAACTGTTGTATAAGGGCCTGGGGAAACGACCAGAAACGCATCCATCATGGCGCCTTACTTTGCCTTATTTGGTCAAATTCCTCTACGGATATGGCCACGAATTTAATACTATCAGCAATTCCGCATAAAAAGGGATCCGGTCTGTCGGGGTTGAACAAGGTGAGTGGGGTGCGGCCGATCAATCGCCATCCACCAGGGGTTTCGAGGGGATACACCCCTGTTTGATTCTCCGCAATCCCTACTGAGCCGGCCGGGACGCTTAATCGCGGGTTGTCCAAACGAGGCGTATGGAGCCGTTTGTGGAGTCCCCCAAGATAGCAGAAGCCAGGTGTGAAGCCTACTGCAAAGACATTGTACAGTGGCGCGGTGTGTAATAGGATTACGTCATCCGGGCGGATATGATTGTAGTCAGCCACAAAATCGATGTCTGGACCAAACTCCTTACCGTAACAAACGGGGATCTCCACAACTCGCCGAACGGAGGCGTCTGTCTGGTCGAATCGATCCTCCAGTAGCAAAATTTGGTCACGCAGCTCTAAAACTGAAATCTCTAAAGGGTTATATACGACCGATATATTCCGATAGGACGGGATGATAGCCTGTACCCCCTTGAGCCTCTCTCCAGAGAGAATTTCGGCCATCCGCTTAACTTTCCGGTTTGTGGTGAGATCAATGTCATCTCCGTAATCCACTAACAGACTTCGGTCTCCATTTATCCTGAATCTTCCTTTTTGATACGGATTCTTTCTCAAGACGAAACCCCGTCGCATCACTCTCATATACTGCGAAAGAAAGGAAAAGAATTCTCCGATATCACCCATCCATCTCTATCTGTTCGTAGTCTCAAATGCTGTCTCGACCGATTTCATTCTTACCCAGGGGATAATTGACATGCCATGGATTTAGCAGAACGTCTGCAATGGCTGTAATGCGATTCCTTCATTGATGAGGCGCTCCCGGATTGAGTGCGACAGATCTGAAGCTCCAGGTGTATCACCGTGAATGCAAAGGGTCTGTGCTTCCACATGGAGGAAAGATCCGTCGATCGCAATCACCCTGCCTTCTCTGACTATCCTTAGCGCCTGTTCAGCCGCGTGTGCCGGGTCTTCAATGACGGCACCCGGTAGGCGTCTCGAGACCAATTTGCCATCAGGGGTATACGCCCTGTCTGCAAAAGCTTCAAAAGCCACCCTGATACCAACCTCTCGACCAATGGAAGAGATAAGTTCTGCGTTCTTACCCGCAAGAGCTACCAGAATAATATTTGCGTCAACTCTTGCAACCGCCTCGGCAATCGCTCTGGCGACGCTCTTTTCGAAAGCGGCCATATTGTACAGGCCGCCGTGTGGTTTGACATGCTGTAACCGAACCCCGTGCTTAGCGCAGAATGCCATTAGGGCGCCCACTTGATAAGTGACGTAAGCTCCAATTTCGTTGAGGGAACAATCCATATTTCTGCGACCGAATCCCTCGAGGTCGGGAAAACCAGGATGAGCGCCAACAGCCACGCCATGTTTGGCAGCCAATTGTACTGTTCGATTCATCACCAAAGGATCGCCTGCGTGGAAACCGCAAGCAATATTTGCGGAAGTCACGTATTTGATCACCTGGTTGTCCATCCCAAGGCTGTACCGCCCAAAACTTTCTCCCATGTCGCAATTGAGATCGACTGTTTCGGGTGTCATTCAAATTCTCCAGATGCGCCGCTCCCAAACTTAACACCGACAAGCCTATCAGAATTTATAATACTAGCCCATTTCGTTTCGATCTCAAGTTATTAGGAGAACAAGTGGAAAAGGGGATAGTTTCAGGAAACTGACAGAAGTCCCTTTATCCTGTCAACCTTGTCATCGAGCGCAGCCTGCCTGCCTATCATGATTCTTTGAGCCGCCGGTGGCCCGGCCCCATGCATGGATTCAACCAGATAACCTACAGCGCCTGCTCCAATGGTGAGGTTCTCGATCAGCCTTAAAACTTTCATGCGATCTACCACATCGAAGTTTGGATTGGCGGCAAGATATTTCCTGATGTACGGCCCAACCTCGGGGTCATTCAAATCCGCAGCGGAAGGCATTGTACCCAGAAGACCACCTGCGACGTCTGTAGCAAGACGGGCTATTTCATAAGGGAATCGGGTGACGTTAAGCTTGCAGACATTTGCCAGCAGCAGATCAACCTGATAATTACCAGCCGGGGTAGGGTATCCCTGACTTGAGCATGCGAGGCCGCAGCAATAGAGGGTTTCGTTGAGGTGGATCATCTCAACGATTTTTTCTCTGACGTGAGAAGCCTTTTCCACTCCGTTCATACGAGCTATCAATTCAGTAGCGCCAATCAGGACGTCCCCGACTCCAACCTTACAACCACCGTAACTCTGGCGATGGTAAGATGCGAAACGTTCTACCAGAGTCCCTGCAAAATCCACCTGACCATCGAGGAATACGCGTTCTTCTGGAACAAATACATCCTCGAAAACGGTCATAACCTCCTGGCCGCCAAATATGGGATTGCCGACATCAAACGTGTCATGTTCAAGTTTTCTGGTGTCGCTCGCCTGTCTGCCATAAATATAGCGCACACCGGGGGTGTTTATTGGAACAGCGCAACAGATCGCCCAAGATTCCTCGCCCGATCTCATGCTCATCGTGGGCATGACAAGGATTTCATGGGAATTGAGCATCCCGGTCTGATGGAGCTTTGCGCCGCTAATTATTACTCCATCCCCCGGTTTTCGCTCTTTGACTCTCAAAAAAAGGTCCGGGTCCAACTGGTCTTTCGGCCGTTTACTTCGATCACCCTTGGGGTCGGTCATCGCGCCATCCACGACAAGATCTTCTTTCTGTATCCATGCCCAATAGTTTCGAAAACGATCGTGAAATTGTGTCCCGTGCTTGCGATCGCAGTCGAAAGTCGTGCTGTAGATGGCGTTTGCGGCGTCCAGTCCGACGCAACGCTGGAAACAGCAGCCCGTCATAGCGCCGCAATAACGTTGCATCTTGATCTTTTTGACCAGGTCTTCAGCGCTCTGATGAAGATGAGTGAATCTGTTGACCTCGGCATTACAGAGGTGAGAAACGGCCCGAAGTGTATCCCTGCTTTCAGGGTTATGAGCGGCTTCGTAAGTGAAGGCCACGGCCTTTCGTGAAGGACCCACAAGTCCGTGGCCCCCTGGTTCGGCGGTTTTCTCCCCCATTACATGAGCTTCAATTTTGAGCGATTTCAATGATTCAAGATACTGATCAGCCGTTTTCATGGCTATTGTGTTCCTTTCGTTGAATAAAAATTAAGACATTCTCATGGACTGTTTCAACTCCAGATTACTGTTCAATTTTTTCAGAAGCGGTAAGCTGAACGGGGACCTGAACGATCGGGCCACGCAAGCCGTAGATTTGCAGGAAATCCTCTTTGAGTTGGTCCCTAAACTGCGGATCAGCTATGGATATTAGCGCGTCAGCCCGCTGACGGATGGTTTTCCCCTTAAGGGAGGCGATACCGTGTTCGGTGACGACATACGCCACATCGTTTCGGGATGTCGTAACGGCCTGTCCTCGATCCAGGGCGGCGACTATCCGGGACGCCTTACCTTTTGCGGCGGTCGCCGGCATGGCGATAATGCTGCGGCCTCCTTTGGACTGGTTTGCGCCCCTCACAAAATCCACTTGTCCGCCGACCCCGCTGAATTGCTTCGAGCCCAGCGTATCCGCTGCGACCTGCCCCTGCAGATCTACGGAGATCGCCGAATTGATCGAGACCATGTTATCATTTCGGGCAATGACAGATGGATCGTTTGTGAAATCCACGGGATGGGATTCCATCAAAGCATTGTCATCAAGCCACTGATAAAACCTGTGAGTGCCCATTGCAAAGGTAATTACCGCCTTCCTCGGCCTGAACGTTTTCTTCTTGCAAGTGATGACCCCGGCTTCCACCAGGTTCATCACGCCGTCGGAAATCATTTCCGAATGAATACCGAGATGTGTTTTATCCCCAAGAAAGCTAAGCACGGCATCGGGTAGCGCTCCTATGCCAAGCTGCAGACAGTCTCCATCTCGTATAAGATTCGCTACATTGCTTCCGATGGCCTTTTCCAATTCACCCAGGACAGGCGGCTTGAGTTCGATGAGTGGTTCTTGCGTGGGAACGAAATAGTCGATGTCCGTTACGTGCAGATAAGAGTCCCCTCCAATTCGAGGCATATTGGGATTTACAGCCGCTATCACTGTCTTGGCGCTCAGCGCCGCCTGTTTGGTGTAGTCGACGGAAATGCCGAGACAGACAAACCCCGATTTGTCCGGTGGTGATACCGCAATGAGAGCAACGTCAACAGGTAGCAGATTATGTCTGAACAGGAGAGGTATTTCGGAAAAATAGCAGCAGGTGTAATCACCTCGTCCTTCGTTTATCGCTTGCCTGCTTGTGCCGCCGACAAAGAGCGAGTTGTGCCTGAACGATCCAGCATACTCCGGCTGACAATACGTGGCTTTGCCCATGGACACCATGTGGACGATTTCCACGCCCTCAATTTCGTCAGCGCGGTTCACCATCGCTTCGACCAGACATGTTGGTTCACCGCAGGCATGTCCGTGAACAACCCTGTCTCCTGATTGTATCATCTTTACCGCCTCTTGTGCCGGGACTAGGCGTTGCTCATAGTAATCTTTCCAGTTCATAACAATTCTCCTTGCCGTCCTTCCGCCACGAACGTCGCAGGCCGTTCTTTTGGAACCGAGCACAATCCCGATGCCGAGGATCATGGCGCCAAATTCACTGTTAACGATTTGACGCGCCTCCACTTTCTGAGGAATAAGTCTCTAACATGGGATAACAGATAGAGAATTACGCCTGCATGGGCCCACAGGTCTGACAGTGGGAAGTGGAGGAGGCATCTGCGTCCGTTGTCAAACGGCCAGGTATTTCTTCCGAATTGAGTCCTGGTCCTTAAAGGCTTGTATTGTGTCAGTGTACACGATGTGCCCCTTATCAATTACTACCACTTGATCCGAAACCGCTGTAGCGAACCGGATATTCTGCTCTGAAAGCAGAATGGTGGCGCCGGACTGTTTCAAACCCACTATGAGTTCCTTCAAAACATCTACGATGACCGGGGCAAGTCCTTCTGTGGGCTCATCCAACACCAACAGATCAGGATTGCCCATAAGCGCTCTGGCGATAGTCAACATCTGCTGCTCTCCGCCAGAAAGAGATCCCCCGAGCCGGTCCTTGCAACGCTGCAAGATTGGAAATCTCGCCAGGACCGTTTCCGTGTTCCATGGCCCAGGTCGGCGGGCAATTATTCCCAGTTCCAGATTTTCCTGAACCGTTAACGGCCCGAAAATACGGCGATCTTCGGGGACGAATCCCATTCCCATGCGGGCCATCCTGAAGGACGGCGATCCAGCGCAATTTTTACCTTTAAAAATCACTTTTCCACTTTTCGGAGGGGTTAGCCCCATTATCGATCGAAAGGTAGTTGTTTTACCCGCCCCGTTCCGACCCATGAGACAGACCGTTTCGCCTTGGGCCACGGAAAGACTGACATCAAAAAGGATGTGGCTCCGGCCGTAAAACGTATCCATTCCTGCTACTTCGAGGATATAGTTCAAAAAACCTCCTCACCTAGATACGCGGTAACCACTTCAGGATTGTTCCTTATTTCTTCCGGAGTCCCCTCAGCCAGTAGCCTTCCGGTTTGAAGGACCCTGACAGTCTGGGCGATCCCAAAGACCGTGTCCATATCATGTTCGATAAATAGCAGGGTGAGATTAAATTCTTTCCACAGTTTCTGGATCAAATTTCGAGTAAGTAATCGTTCTTCAGGAGACATACCCGCAGTGGGCTCGTCCAGAAGTAACATTTTGGGCTCAATCCCCAGGGCGATCCCGATGTCGAGCAGTTTTTGATCACCGTGCGCCAGTTCGAAGGCAGGCCGTTTCGCGTATTTGTCAAGACCCAGGCTCTCAAGGATGCTCACCGCCCTGTCAGTGGCCTTAGTGAATCGGGAAACGCTCTTGATGGACTTTCTAGTCAAATCCATTCTGGATAGACACGCCACACGAACATTGTCCAGCACAGTTTCTTCCGGAAAAAATGATGTGACCTGAAATGCACGTCCCATACCTCGGGCCACGATTTCACGCGTGCTCAGATTCGTAATTTCTGCGCCCTGAAAAATTATCCTGCCGCTATCGGGTTTAAGGTATCCGGTTATTTCATTGAACAGGGAGGTCTTTCCGGCCCCGTTCGGGCCGATTATCGCCGAGATACTTCCTCTGTCTATTGAAAAACTCACGCCCGAGGTGACTCGCAGGCCGCCGAACGATTTGGTTACAGAGTCAAGGGTTAAAATAGCGTCCATTTTAACTCCGGTTCCTCTCGCCGGACACAAGACGTGTTCGTAAAGATCGAATCTCACCGACCAGTCCCTGAGGGAACAGGAGGACCATCGTCATCATGATCAGGCCTATTATTAGAGACCAATACTCGGTTCGAGCCCCGACATAATCCTGGATTATGATGATCACCGCGGCTCCGATGAATGGGCCAAAGAATTGACCTATGCCACCTATGACCGCCATAAGAATGACTTCTCCGGACGTTGTCCAGTAGAACATGTCAGGATGAATTGAGTTGTCTGCGCCTGCCATCAGGCATCCTGCCAATGCGGCGAAAAAAGACGAAACAACGTAGACACGAAGCTCATTGCGGCGAACTCGGCGTCCGAGGAAGCGCACCCTTTCAGGGTTTTGCCGGATACAGCGTAAAGTTAGTCCGAGCGGGGAATTGACCAGACGTTTTAACGCAAGGATTGATAGGGCCACCAGGGCCAGGGTGAACCAGTAATAAACACGATTATTTCCGAGCAATCCGGGCGGAATGATACTCTGAATGCCGTCATCGCCCCCTGTGAAGTGATACCATTTCAGAGTAACCTGCCAGGCCAACTGTCCGAAAGCCAACGTGAGGACCGTGAAGTAGACCCCACTGACACGAATGACCAGAAGTCCTAAAAGTACCGAAACCGCAACAGCCACCAGGAGCCCTACAATAATCGAGGGCAGAAACCATGTGTCCCCAAAACCCCTTACCAGCAGGCCAACCGAGTAGGCGCCGACCCCATAATACAGGGCCTGGCCAAAAGACAGCATACCGGTGACTCCGAACAACATGTTGAAAGCGACCGCAAACATGCCCCAGATCAGGATGTGGGTGGCAAGCATGAGATGGTATTCGGAGTTGTCGAGTATCGGAGCCAGTCCGAAAATCAGAAAAAATAGGGACCAAAAACCAAATTCCTTGATTGCTTCGGGGGTCTTCATAGGGCGGCTAAACCTTCCTGACCCTGCGTGAGGAAAAAATACCCTCTGGTTTAAAAATCAGGGTCAGCGCCATTACAAGGTAGCTGAACAGGGACGCCCAGTCCGGCGCAGTGGCGATTGCGAACGCGTTCACTTCACCAAGTATGAGGGCTCCCAGCCAGGCGCCCCAGAAGTTGCCCATGCCCCCTATCACCACCACAATGAGGGAGTCAATTATGACTTCAATTCCAGCCCCGGGGGACACGGATCGAAGGGGGGCCGCAAGTGCTCCGGCAAACCCGCCCATCGCTGTGGCGATGCCAAATACCAGGGTCATGGTGAGAGGAACATTGATCCCCAGTGATCCGAGCATTTCCCTGTCAAGGGCCGCGGCCCTGGCTATTCTTCCCGGACGTGTCCGGGAAAGAATAAGCCACGCCACGACAACGACCAGAATTCCTATTCCAATGATGGCAAGGTTGTAGGAGGGAATAGTCAGCCCAAAAAAGTTTACAGCTCCCTTAAAACCTTCTGGACGTTGCAATGATTTGTATTCTGTTCCCCATATCAACTTCACGAGATCATCGATAATAAGGATGAAGGAGTATGTAAGCAGGATCTGAAATCCACCCTCCTGAGAGCGGCCATAGATCCTGCGAAGAAATGTCGCTTCAGCAAACATGCCGAGGGCCCCGGCCCCAAGGGCCGCCGCAAGGACTGATAACCAGAAGTTGGCGTGACACGAGGAAACAACCTGAAAGGCGAGGTAGGCCCCTATCATGTAAAAGGAGCCGTGGGCGAAGTTAAAAACATTGCCTACGCCAAATATCAGAGTGAGTCCACTGGCGACCAGAAAAAGCAGTGTCGCCATCATCAGTCCACTCAGAAATTGCATTAGAATAAACGAAGGGTCCATCGGGAATGCTCTCGCAACAATCTAAAGTCTATTTCTTCTTCAGTTGTTCGATGTAATCAGCCGGCGGGAGCAAATCTTCCGCTTTGTATACTTTCCATTTTCCCAACATCAGTTTGGCCGGTGGAAATTTGTCATTGGGTTCGGTAACCCCGATAGCCTGTTCCTGAACAATTTGATGGGATTTGGGATCGATATAGGACGTGAAACCTTCCGGGTCTTCGGGGAGTTTGATTTTCATGCCTTCAAAAGCCTTTACCAGGGCCTCTGTGTCATCAGGATTGCCAACCTTTTTGACCGCCTCCGCTATGGCGTAGACACCGGTGTAGGCGCCTTCGGCGGCGTAGGTCGGATAACGGCCCGTGCGCTTGAAGAACTTGTTCACATATTCACGATTGAGTTCGGTATCAGGCCAGTTGTTGTGATGCCGACCGCTGAGCACAAGACCTTCAGGAAGATCTGCGCCCATTGCGGCCATAAGTTCATAGTTGCCGCCGCCATCGGGGGAAAAATATAAGGTCTTCGAGAACAGGCCGTAAGGTTGAGCCTGTTTAATGAAAGCCACAGTGTCGCCGCCCCAGAACCCGGCAACCAGAATGTCCGGTTTTTCGTTTATTATCGTGCTGATAAAGGCTGTGTAATCAGGAGCGAAAAGTTTGGGCCAGTATTCTCCAACAGCCTTGTATTTGACTCCGAAGCGGTCGAGGTTATATTTGAGTTCATTCCATTGATCATGTCCATAGGCGTAATCAGGGCCGATATAGGCGATAGTGACCCAGGGTTTGGTTTTCTGTAACTCTTTGAGGTACTTCGCCCCTGCGGCCATTGACTGGAAAGTGTTGTTGGAAACCCTGAAATAATAGGGTTGCAGCTTGTCGGTGGTGAGCTGCGTAGATGCGTGATCCGTGCCGATAAAGATCTTTTTGTGCTGCTTGGACACCTCAGTGACGGCCAGACCAACAGCGGAACTGACAACGCCAAAAAGAAAATTAACCTTGTCCTGAGTTATGTAACGTTTGGCAACCATTACGGAATAATCGGGTTTAGCCTTGCTATCGGTATTAATCAACTGAATCTTGTATCCATTGACGCCACCCTTGGAATTGATTTCATCTATGGCCATTTCCGCCGCGTCAACAGAGTCCAGTCCATAAATACCCGGTCTTCCGGTCATAGGGTACAGTGAACCGATTTTAATTATCTTCTCCTCAGCGCCTACAGGCAGGGAAAGGACCAGAAACGCCAGCAGCGCTAGCGTGACCCACAGACAGGATTTACGTGTTAGCATAGGCCTACCTCCTGAATCTTCAGTTTGTTTGAACGTTAGTTCGTTGAGCAACAAATATGCCACAATTAAGTCATTAGCGGCCACACTAAATTTTATGAGATTAAGGGACGTTGAGGGTAATGGGCATGACTGCGTTAATGCAATACTATATGTACGATTGAACCATTTTGCGCACGATAGCGCTATAAAGAGCAGGTGATATAAATTTATAGCAATTTTGCAATCTTATTGCGATAATGCATTAGGCTTCGATATCCCCAGTTTTGTCATTTTGCGCCACAGCGTCGTCGGATGGATGCCCAACGATCTTGCAGCCCTGAGGAGGGTTTTTTGGTGAGCCAAAGCACGGACTATGACGCGGCTTTCAAATTGTTCCACCGCCTCGCCCAACGTCATTCCATCCTCGAACATGTCAATATTGGGGTGGTTTTGTTCCCTAAGTTCCCCAGGAAGGTCGGAAATGGAAATCAAATTCCCTTCGCTCATTATCATCATGCGTTCCATAATATTTATCAACTCACGCACGTTACCGGGATAATTGTAGCACATGAGCCTGTCCATCACGGCCTGTTCGAGGCGTTTGGCGCAACCTGACGCCCTGTTGAATCTTTCGAGCCTGTTTAACGCCAGCGCCGCGATGTCATCACGTCGTTCTCGCAGGGCAGGGATATGGATGGGAATTACGTTGAGCCTGTAGTACAGATCTTCCCTGAAACGCCCCTGTTGAACGAGGTCTTTCAAGTCACTATTGGTGGCGGCGATAATTCGGGCATCAACAGAAATTGGCTTTGTGCCGCCAAGACGGGTGAATACCTTTTCTTCAATCACCTGCAGCAGCTTTACCTGCATATTCAAGGTCAATTCGCCCACTTCATCAAGGAGAACCGTCCCTGTGTGGGCGATTTCAATCAGGCCGGCCTTGCCTTCAGGCGCCGCGCCGGTAAAAGCCCCTTTAGCATAACCAAAAAGCTCACTCTCAATGAGTGATTCCGGTATCGCCCCACAGTTGACTTTTATAAAGGGCCTTTCCTTTCTGGGACTTATAATATGGATAATTCGAGCTAGCATGCTCTTGCCGACTCCCGATTCCCCAAGTAGCAGGACGGACGCGTCAGCAACGGCCACTTTAATCGCTCTTTGAACTGTTTGAGCCATGGATGCGCTTTTAACCACCATGTCCCGCATCGCGTGCCGGAATTCTTTCTGTTCGACCAACGCCTGGTAGTAGCGCGAACTCAAACGTCGGCTCTCTTCAAGTTGCGCATTGACTTCGTTAAGCAGGGTCATGTCCCTGACATTTGTTACTACGAGCGTTATCCGGCCTTCATCGTCAAAAATGGGTGTTCCTGTGACCAGCAGGTGTTTGTCCCCCTTGATTTTTTGCATGATCGTCACCTGGTCACGACGCTCCAGGACGTCAAGCGTTACCGAATGGTCCAGGACCCCATCTTTAACGAGGTCCACCATGTTTCGACCGATAAGGTCTTGGCGTTTCAACTGAGTAATCCGTTCGTAAGCGTTGTTGACGCGAATGGTATTTGCTTTGCCATCCGTGATGTACAGGCCGTCAAATGACGATTCGAAAATAGCTTCGAGTTGACGATGGAGTTTTTTGTAGCCCTGAAGACTTGAAATCATTGACTCGTATTCCGAGATGTCCTGAAAGACGCTAATGACACCGATAACTCTTCCGTCAACAACAATTGGATTACGATTGGCGATAATGGTGGCTTTGGGAAGGACAATCTTTTTACCAACCTGTGATACCCCGGTTTCCAAAACGTTTTTCAGATCAGGCCAGGTTTCCGGTCGGACCTCGGAAAAATGACGACCAACCGCAGAATAATCCCCATCGTCGAGTAAACGTCTGGCGGCCTTGTTGTAGACGTGAATAATTCCCTCACGATTTATAATCACTATTCCGTCATGTGAAGCGTCGAGGATGTCGGACCAGGATAATGTAATGTCGGTCAATTCAGTGTAAATTAATTTTTCCATAACTGTACACGAATGAGCGCCCCGTACACTTTTTTTGGGCTAACCCAGCGCCAACCGTCAGATTGAAAGTGTCTCCTGATATGACACTGGAATTCACTTATAAGTGGTATCTACAAAATTGTGAAGATTTTGTTCAATTTTAGTTACTCTGGGACAAAATGAATGAATTTTCAAAGTTTTTATGAACGTTAGCTTTTGTTCATATTTGGGGTTGACAATCTGCTAGCGCAGGAATTAATGTGAGCGGGCGCTCGGAAGGTGAGCGAACATTCGGTAATAACCTATATCAGGCCGGAACGTGAGCACTATTCACACCAACGTCAAAAACCCGCAACTCGTTCAGAAGCGTCGGGAACAAATCGTTCTGGCTGCAATTAATCTGTTTTCACAAAAGGGGTTCCACAAAACCACCCTCAGAAATCTCGCCGAGCAAACAGGTTTAAGTCAGGCCAGCATCTACGATTATGTCGGATCCAAAGAGGATATATTCTTCTTGATCCATGAGTTAGCCGCCAGTTCAGCCATGGAGGCCATGAAAAAGTCTCTGGAACAGGTTTCAGATCCTCTTGAGAAGCTTAGGCGCATGATCCGGGCCGAATTTGGCACCATGGACAAACTGGCCGACGCTATAATGCTGATCTACCAGGAAGGCCACATTCTAACTAAACCCCTTTTAAAAAGCCTCTTGAAGAAAGAACGGGCCCATTTGGAGGTCATCGAGTCAATACTGGACGAATGTGTTGAAAAGGAAATACTTCGCTCATGCAATGTTCGGGTAGTCGCCAACCTGATCAAGTCTATGGTTGACGCATGGGTCCTAAAGAGGTGGGACCTTCGGGGATATGCCAGCGCGCTGGATGTGGAGAAAACCATTCTTGAACTGCTTTTTCAAGGCTTACTTGAGCCGGATTCCACGCCCATGCAGTATCAATCGGACGGGCGCTCCCTTGAAGGCAAGTCTGCGCTAGTCGTGAACGGTGGAACAGTGCTGAGTACCGCTTTAATTTCTTTTCTTTTGTCGCACGGAGTCAAAGTGGCGGCGCACATGGACATAGTAAAGAGGGGCCGAGAATATGCGGTTTTGAATCCGGGCGGGTCCGAAAACCTGAAATGTTATTTTAGTTCGGAACACGGGCCAATGTCTTCAGAGCTTTGCAAGAAAATTGAGGATGAAGTTGGGCCTCCCGACATTTACATTCACGACATAGGAATTGGCGCCCTTAAGATCGCTGACGCCGGACGGAAAAATTTGAACGCCGGCGGCAGGTTTCACCAGAACGTGACCTGCGCGCAAGAACTTATAACTTCACTTAGAGAAAGCATGTGCAAACGCTCCTCCGGTCGAGTCATCTATTTGGCTCCATGGGCATGGGACAGGTACGCTGACGCTTTGGGTTATGAAACAGCCAAGGCTTCCATAATTGCTCTAACTTTGGCATTCGCCAGGGATGTGGCAGGGTTCCAGGTTAATGTGAACTGCATCGTGCCGGGGTTCATAAGGACTATCCGTCCTTCGCCGATTCAGAAGGAGCTTTCGGATCAGTTAACAAAGGAGATTCCGGCCGCGCGTATGGGAGAAGTCACAGACATTGCCAATACCGTACTTTTTTTGGCGGGAGATTCATCCAAATATGTCACAGGGCAGACGATAAGATGCGACGGCGGCGCTGAACTGCGCCTTTCTCTTTAAGGCAAGGACAATGAGCGCTTGATGAACTGGAAACGAAACCACGATGGGATAACAGGATAACTGATATGGAATCGATTTATGAAAAAAGGCCTTGGTTGAATTCTTACCCTGATTGGGTCTCTGATAGCCTGGAAATAGGATCGGCAACGGCTAGGGATGATTTCTTTAGAACAGCGCGTTCCAGACCTGACGCTCCGGCCATATATTATTTCGATCATATGATTTCATATGGAGAAGTCAATCGGTTATCGGATTCACTTGCTGTAGCGTTTAGGGATTTGGGGCTCGAGAATGGCGATCGAATAATTCTCCACCTTCAGAACATTCCACAGTTTCTTATTTCCGTTTATGCCGCCTGGAAAGTTGGACTGATAGTGGTTCCGCTAAATCCGATGTATAAGGAACACGAACTCTCGTATTTTTTCAATGATTCCGGCGCCAGGTTGCTCATTACTCATGATGAAATCGCAGAGTCACTGGATCTTTCTTTTCTGGATCGAACCAAAGTTAAACATGTAATTACGACTTCAGCTCTTGATCCTTTCCCTATGGGGGTGTGTGTAAGCGAATCCCTCAGAGGGGTGAAGCGCATAAAGGTTCCGGGATGCCTGAATTTTGTCGATATCTTACAGAAATACCAGCATAAAACTCTCGACTATAGTGAAGTTACACCTAATACGGTAGCGTATCTAACCTATACATCCGGCACTACTGGTCAACCCAAAGGAGCTATGAACACTCATGGAAACATTGCCTTCAATGCCAGGGTATACCAAGTTGCCATGCGCATAGACTCCAATGACGTGGTCCTCGGTGTCGCACCGCTTTTCCACGTTACTGGTGAAGTGGCCCATTCAGCCATCGCCGCCTTGGCCGGTATTCCACTTGTCCTGTTTTACCGTTTTGATCCGGGCGAGGCGCTTAGGCTCATCGAACGTTGGAAAGTCACAATGACGGTCGCGTCGATTACAGTGTACATCGCCATGATGAATCACCCTGACATCAAGACCAGACGTCTGGACAGCTTTGTCAAGGCGTATAGTGGTGGGGCTCCGGTATCCAAAGCATTGGTGGATCAATTCGAGGATTTGACAGGGTTAAGGCTTCATAACGTGTATGGGATGACTGAAACCAATTCTCCATCTCACATTGTTCCCTTGGGAGAGTCGGCGCCTGTGGATTCAGAAAGTGGAGCGCTCTCTGTGGGACTACCAGTGCCCAATTGTGTTTCCAAAATAATGGATCTTCAAGAGGGAACTCGTGAACTCGCCCCGGGTGAAGTTGGGGAAATAGTGAATCGTGGACCTATGATCGTTCCCGGGTACTGGAACAAGCCAGAGGAGACGGCGCACGCGATCCGGGAGGGTTGGCTTTTCACCGGAGATGTTGGGAAGATGGATGAGCAGGGTTGGTTCTATTTGGTAGATCGCAAAAAGGACCTCATTATCGCTTCGGGATATAAAGTTTGGCCCAGGGATGTCGAGGACGTTCTATATCAACATCCCGCTGTGCGGGAAGCCGCTGTCGTCGGTGTTCCTGATTCATATAGGGGCGAGACGGTTAAGGCTTTTGTGGCTTTAAAAGAAGGGTCAGAAGGAACAGTGACGGCTGATGAAATTATATCATTCTGCAAGAGTCGCATGGCCGCTTACAAGTACCCAAGGCAGGTAGAATTTGTGCCAGCCATTCCCAAGACCCTTACAGGAAAATTCCTGAGAAAAGATCTCCGTGAAAAAAAATGACAGTTAAAGGAGAATACCGCCATGGCGATGATGACAGGGAAAGAATACATAGAGTCTCTTAGGGAATTACGCCCCGATGTATACTTCATGGGCGAAAGGATCACCAATGTGGTCGACGAGCCCATGTTCGCTCCTCATATAAATACTGCGGCCATGACATACGAACTGGCTCATGACCCCGAGCACGCGGGAACAATGACCGCGACTTCGCATTTGACAGGGAAAACAATCAATCGGTTCACGCATATTCACCATAGCGTCGAAGATTTAGTGAATAAAGTCAGAATGATGCGCTTATTGGGCCGGAAAACCGGCACGTGTTTCCAGCGATGTGTCGGTCTTGATGGTCTCAATGCGCTTTACGTCATAACATATGCGATGGACGCAAAGCTTGGAACTTCATACCACCAACGCTTCAAAGAATTTCTTGGATATGTTCAGGAAAATGATCTGATGTCCGCGGGGGCAATGACAGACGCACGCGGAGATAGGAGCCTCAGACCCCATCAGCAGAAAAATCCGGACATGTATCTGCATATAACGGAAAGAAATGACGATGGAATAATCGTCAATGGGGCCAAACTTCACATTACTGGTGTGATTAATTCTCATGAAATCATAGCTATGCCCACCAGAGCAATGGGTGAAGAGGACAGGGATTTTGCCGTAGCTTTTGCCACTCCGGTTAACACGAAAGGGATCAAACTGGTTTTCGCGCGCCAGACCAATGACATGCGTCGCCTTGATGGTAGTCTGGACACTGGAAATCCCAAGTATGCGAACGTAGGTGGGGAAGCGCTGGTAATTTTCAAGGATGTGTTCATCCCTTGGGAAAGGGTATTCATGGCCGGTGAGTACGATTTTGCAGGCCAACTCGTTGAGATATTTGCGGGTCATCACAGGGCCAATTACGGTGGTTGCAAGGTTGGACTGGCGGATGTCGTCACCGGCGCTTCTTATTGGCTGGCGGACGCTCATGGTGTCGCCAAATCGTCACACATCCTGGATAAACTGACTGAAATGACCTCTATGGCGGAGACCTGTTGGTCCTGTTCGCTGGCCTGCTCGTACGAGGGACGAAAGACGCCGTCCGGCGCGTACAACATCAATCCTTTGCTTGCCAGTGTTACCAAACTCAACATTACAAGAATGGTCTATGAATGGATGCGCATAGCTCAAGACATAGCCGGAGGGAAGATCATCACTTTGCCGTCTGAAGATGATTTGGGCGCCAGGGAAATGGGAGACATAATAACGGGCTATTTTGCCGGCAGGGACGGTGTTGATGTAAGAAGTATACTCAAGATGTTGAGGCTCGTTGAAAGTATGTCCGTTGGGGCAGGCCTTCCCGAAGCCATGCACGGGGCGGGGTCTCCTGCGGCGCAGAAAATAATAATCGCCCGCCGTAGCGGGATACAGGAAAAAAGTTCACTTGCCGAGACCATTATAGGCATACGGCGTGACGAGTCTTTTGAAAAAATAGTGGGTAAACCTGAAAAGGATTACATGGATGAAGTGGCTGAAAAGCTTAAAAGTGAAAAGGTTAAGATTTGCCGACGTGTGGCGCCATAGGGCCGGTTTTTGTGTTGAGCGGACGCTATTGATTGTCATCTGAAAAACTTATGCAAGGATGATTTGCAATGTATAGAGATTTGTTTGATCTAACAAACCGTGTCGCCGTTGTAACCGGCGCATCGAAGGGCCTTGGAAGGTCAATTGCTATAGCGCTTGCGGGGGCAGGAGCGAATGTGGCGCTATGCGCTCGCAACCGCGATGACCTTGAATCGGTAAAGGCTTCGATAGAATCGTTGGGACGCAGAGCCGAGATTTTCTGCATTGATGTCCTAGACAAAAGGACCCTGGACGAGGCCGCAAAATCCACTTTAGAAGCTTTTGGGCACATCGATATCCTTGTGAACAACGCCGGCGTAAACATCAGAAAGCCTGTTCTGGAATTGGCTCCTGAGGAATGGGACCTTGTTATAGATACCAACCTGAAAGGCTATTTTTTGATGGCCCAGGCTGTAGTACCCCATATGCTGGCCGGATCATATGGAAAAGTCATCAACATGGCGTCAATCCTGGGAACTGTCGGACTCCCCATGCAATTGGCGTACGCATCCAGCAAGGGTGGGGTGATACAGATGACAAAAGTCATGGCGATTGAATGGGCCAGACAGGGTATTCAGGTTAACGCTATTGGCCCCACCTATTTTGAAACTCCATTGGTGGCCCAACTGAGAAATGATGCGGAAAGGTACCAGTTTATTGTTGAACGCACCCCAATGGGCCGTTGGGGACAGCCGGATGAAATTGCAGGGATTGCTATTTTCCTCGCCTCCAGAGCTTCAGATTTCATAACAGGTCAGACGATATTTATTGATGGAGGCTGGACATCCTGGTGACAGAGTTGTGTTACGTAGACAGTGTATCCGAGCGAAGAGTCCTTAGTCGGTGGCTGGAAGGCTGAATTTCAAGAGGCCTGAATTTGGCCAAAAAGAAAGGAATAAGAATATGGATCAGCATGAAACGACGCGTAGGGATTTTCTCAAGGCTGGGTTGGTAACCGCAGCCGCAACGGCTTTGGGGTCCGGAATCGTAAAGCCGGTGGGTTTGTGGGCGGCGACGCCAAACATCAAGGGCCCGATCAAAATTGGTTACTTGACAGTGCTCTCCGGTACACTGGCTGGTTATGGAGAGTTTCACAAAATGGGAGCGCTGATGGGGGTTGAGGAGATTAACGCGGCTGGCGGGATTGCAGGGAATAAAGTGGAACTTGAGATCCGCGACTCCACATTAGCCGCTCCAGCATGTATTCAGAACGCTCGCTATTTTGTTGATAGTTGGGGGGCTGATTTTCTAGCGGGAGTCGATTCATCAGGTCAGGCTCTAGCGCTGGCGCCTGTAGTCGGCGAGCTTGATCGAGTGCTAATGGTCACTCATGCTGCGACAGAAAAACTTACAGAAGATGAAGTTTTCAAGAAAGGAATCAAGCAGGTTTTTCGCATATGTACTCCTACTTATCAGGACGGGAATGCGGCGGCGTTCGTGGCTAAGGATTTGCCCGTTAATACATGGGCTACCATAAATCCAAAATATGAATATGGCTACACCACATGGAACATGTTTAAAGACACTCTCGGAAAACTCAAACCGGGAGTAAAGTTTACCGCTGAGTCTTGGGCCCCGTTCGGGACCACAGACTTCAGGCCCCACATCAACACGATCATGGACGCTAAACCTGAGGGCCTATACTCGGTAGTATGGGCAGGTGAACTGATTACCCTGGTAAAACAGGCCAAGCAAGCTGGACTATTCGACAAAATCAAGCATGTCATGTTTCCTGTGGGAGCGGCGATGGATGTACTCGAAGGGCTAGGTCCAGAGATGCCGGATAATATTTGGATTTCAGGAAGATATTTTTTCCTTTATCCAGACAGTGACCGGAATAAGGAATTTGTCGCCCGTTTCCACAAGCGATGGAATCATTATCCTGCCTATGTTTCAGAAACCGCCTATTCCACAATGTATGCGTTCAAGAAAGCGGTAGAGGCGGCAGGGTCCAAGGAAACGGGAAAAGTTGTTGATGCTTTAGCTGGCATGGAACTCGATTCACCGGCGGGTCATCGCGTTTTCCGAAAAGAAGATCACCAAGCGATGTACGAGGTCCCTTGGGGGCTTACTAAAGCGGATCCGAAATATCCCTTTAAGATCATGGGCAAACAGATAGTAATTCCGGCAAAAGAATTTTTCAATCGACCACCATTTGAAGGGCCTGGGACTCATCCACCATTTAAGGATTCCAAGTAGACATGAAATAACAAGGTGAGGCCCGCAGTGCGCCTCACTTTGTTTCCTCTAGATAAGCTATTGAAAATGTATAAGTCACGGAGTAGATGTCTATGTTACAATCGCTCGTCCATGTCTGCCTTGCCGGGATTTCAGCAGGTATGTTTATTTGGCTGGTAGCCAGCGGCCTAACCCTGGTTTTCGGGGTCCTTCGAGTTTTGAACTTTGCTCATGGCAGTTTCTATATGTTGGGGGCCTATTTGTGTTTTGCGGTCCTCAAAGCGATGGGTGGGAATTTCTGGTTAGGGCTTCTATTAGGTCCCCTAGTTGTAAGTATGGTTGGGTATGTTATGGAAAGGTATCTCTTAAGGCTGGTTTATCACCTGGAACTACCGTACCAATTATTGCTTACCTTTGCGATGGTGTTGATCTTCGATGATCTTGTCAAAATGATCTGGGGAGCTGGATCCATAGGGTCACCCGCCGTTCCCGGTCTTTCCGGGTCAGTTTCCATCGCAGGCCGTGAATTTCCGGTTTACAATCTTTTTATCATAGCCGTTGGCCCCCTCGTTGCGCTTGGTCTTTATGGTCTATTGGAAAAGACCTGGTGGGGAAGGATAGTCCGAGCTTCTGCTTCTGACCGTGAAATGGCCCTATCCATAGGTGTCAATGTTCCCCTACTGTACTCAGGCGTGTTCATGTTTGGGGCCTGGCTCTCGGCCGTTGGGGGCGCCTTGGCGGTCCCATACGTTGGACTATTAACTACAGGTATGGGTGAGGCGATCATCATCTCGGCTTTCATAGTTGTGGTTATCGGAGGTTTGGGCAGCTTGAAAGGGGCGTTTCTTGGGTCTTTGATAGTGGGCCTCCTCAGTTCTTTCGGAACGAGATTCATGCCAATGCTTGACATGTTCCTAACGTTTGGACTTATGGCCGCTGTTTTACTATGGCGTCCTCAAGGTTTCTTCGCAGAAGGCTGACAGATGAACCAATACTGGAAATATTTCCTGATGTTAGGTTGCCTTGGCGCCTTGGTTGGAATCGGTTTCGTTAGTGGTCCCTTCGTCCTGTATCTCGCGACACGCATTATGATTCTCTGTATTTTTGCCCTTGGATACAATTTGCTATTGGGACGAACCGGACTCCTATCATTCGGCCATGCGGCTTTCTTTGCCATCGGCGCTTACGGGCTGGCTATAACATCAATACACATAAGCGCTCATCCTCTTTTAGGAATCCTCATCGGTGTAACTGCCGCTGCGCTCCTGTCTTTGTGCATTGGTTTTTTTTGTGTCAGGCATACTGAAATATATTTTGCTATGCTTACCCTAGCGTTCGGTATGATGGTCTTTGCCCTCATATGGAATCTTAGAAGCATTACGGGGGGTGATGATGGGCTTTACGGAATTTCACGCACAGCCATTTCATTGGGTATTGTGAATATTCCGATCCGAAAGGACTACCAATTTTATTATTTCGTTCTTCTTTTCTTTGTGGCTAGTGTCTTCTTAATCCATCGTATCTACTCATCACCGTTTGGACTGGCGCTCGCGGGCATTCGAGAAAACCATATTCGGGCTGAATTTGCCGGTCTGTCGGTAAAAGCGTATCGCCTGGGAGTATTTACTGTCTCCGGGGCTTTTGCGGGGCTAGCCGGATCACTGTCTGCGCTGCTAGAGAGTAATGTCGCCCCATTTTCCGCACACTGGAGTCACTCGGCCGAGCCAGTATTGGTGAGTCTTATTGGTGGGTTACAGACCTTCTCTGGACCCTTGGTCGGTAGTATCGTTTTCGTTGCTCTCCGGGAGGTCCTTCAGCGATTCACTTACAACTGGATGTTCTGGTTCGGGGTGCTATTACTGGCAATCATCATTGGCTTTCGTGGTGGTATAGTTGGGTCGATTTCAGACGCTTTTAGGAAATATTCACGGCCATGAAACGAATACAAAGAGAAACGCTATAATTGAGTGTAGCAGCGAAACCCTATCGTCCCACCATTATGATCTAAAGGGTCCTTTAGTTGCGTTGATTAGGAAAGGATAACATGGGTGAGAGTCTGTTAGATGTTCGAATGCTGAACAAGGCCTTCGGGTCGATAGTCACGGCCAGGGACTTAAATTTCTCCCTTTGTCGAGGGGTTATCACTTCTATTATCGGCCCCAATGGGGCGGGTAAATCTACATTGATCAATGTATTAACTGGGCTACTGGCGGCGGATTCGGGAGAAATATGGTTTCAGGGACGGGAGGTCACACGCGAGCCGATCCACAGGCGGGTCAAGCTGGGGCTGGGAAGATCATTTCAGGTCGTCAATGTGTTTGGAAATCTAACCTTGTTTGAAAATCTGGCTATCCCTGTCCTTGCACTTAATCGACGAGCCAAAGGTATGATTAGGTCAATAGCTCATTTGAAAGAAGTTCGAGAAGATGTGGAGATGGTCCTGACGCAAGTTGGGCTTATAGATGAGGCGTACATGGTTGCGCGATCCCTTTCGCATGGGGACCAACGCCTTCTGGAGGTGGCCATAGCTCTTGCCGCCAAACCTCGACTCTTGTTCCTTGATGAACCCACAGCAGGCATGAACCCGGTGGAAAGATCTAGAATCCTGGAAACCATCCGCGAACTGTCACAAACCGGCGAGGTTACCTTTGCGATCGTTGAGCACGACATGGACATAGTTTTTTCATTGTCGGATCGAGTTATCGCTTTGCACAAGGGGAAAATAATCGGGGATGGTTCGCCGGACCAAATCAAGATGAATCCTCAAGTCCGAGAGGTCTATCTTGGGGAAGAGGTTGCGTAATGGTATTGCGGGTAGATCAGATCGATGTCTACTATGGTACGGCTCATGTGCTTCAAAACATATCCTTTGAGGTGAAACAGGGCGAGACAGTGGCCCTGCTGGGACGGAATGGCATGGGAAAGACTACTACCCTCCGTTCCATAATGGGTTTAAATCCTCCAACGAATGGATCGATCCGCTTCGAGGGTGTGGAAATCTGTAAACTAGCTCCAAATGTCATAGCCAAGCGTGGAGTAAGTTACATTCCTGATGATTTGCGGATTTTTCCGGATCTTACATGCGAAGAGAACCTGGAAATTGCGGCTAGGGCATCAGGGCGGTCAGGGTACTGGACAAAAGAAAGAATTGAGAATTTGTTTCCTTTGCTGGCGGATCGCCGGAAGCAAAAGGGCTCCAGTTTTTCGGGTGGAGAGAAAAAAATCCTGAGTTTAGGCCGATCCCTAATGATGAACCCTACCCTGATTCTGCTAGACGAACCATCGGAAGGCCTTGCGCCGTTGATTGTCCGAACACTCCTCGAAACTATAAAGAAGATAAAGGGACACGGCGTCACAATACTTTTGGCGGACCAGAATTTGCGCTTTTGTAACGAGGTGTGTGACCGAGGCTATATACTCGAGAAAGGGACTGTGGTTCATGGAGGAAGCATGACGGAGATATGGGATAATGACGATGTTGTCAGACGTTATCTTGTTGTATAAGGCTATGATCCTAGGGGAGGAGAGTCAATGAAAATTCTGGTAGGCTATGATGGTTCCAATCAGGCTAAGAATGCCCTGAATGTGGCCAAGAAGCATGCTAAAGCCTTTGACGCGACTGTTTTCGTAGTTTGCTCGATGAAAAAACAGTCGCAGACCCCCCAGAGCGAGATCGAACAGTCGCAGGAATCGCTCGAATATACGAGACAATTTTTCTCGAATAGTGGAATTCCTGTTGAAACTCATCTTCTAGTTCGAGGGTTTACCCCAGGGGAAGATCTCGTGGAATTCGCGAGGGAACACGACATCGATGAGATCGTGGTTGGAATCAAAAGGACCTCTACTGTCGGGAAGATGGTGTTTGGGTCCAATGCAAGGTATGTGATTCTCAACGCTCATTGCCCTGTCGTCACTGTGAAATAAATTTGAGCGACTACCCCCATGCCACGAGATTCATGGACAGAGGGTTAAATAAATACGGGTGGAAGGGAAGCACTCGCAAATAGTAGGCGTAGACTCCTGTTTCTTCGCAGTGAATTACGCCTTTAAAGCGCCACACACCATCGGCAATTTTTTCCTCACTTACCATTGCCGTTATGTTTCTGTTGGTTAAACGTTCATTATTTTCATCCTGGCCGACCGTACCGTGACAAAGATCCACAATTACTTCTTCATCCCGTAGTATGCCGAGCTGAATCGAGGCGGTCACTTCAAAAGTTTGACCCAATGACACCTGTTCACCCGCGGGCAAGGACACTTCGAGGACCTTCACATTATTCCATACCGAGCGGACCCGACGTTTCCATTCACTCAGTTCGATCGACCGGGTCAGCTTGTTTTCTCCAAGGATTTGGTGGGCAAGGCCGGCTTGCAGGTAATACTCCTCCATGTATTGTTCGATCATACGATGCGAATTGAAATGCCCAGAAATCTTTGCCATGCTGTTTTTCATTTTCTCAATCCATGCATGGGGAAGTCCATCGGGGCCACGGTCGAAAAACAGAGGGATAATTTCATATTCGAGCAAGTCAAATATTTGCTCAGCGTCACGTTTGTCCTGATCTTCAGAATCCGGAGATTCTTCATTTCCGCCAATTGCCCATCCATTGGTTCCGTCGAAAGCTTCGGGCCACCAGCCATCTAGAATACTGAGATTTAAGACCCCGTTAGCTGCTGCTTTCATTCCCGATGTTCCGCAAGCTTCCTTTGGACGTTTAGGTGTGTTCAACCAAAGATCGCAGCCCTGCAAAAGATAGCGAGCCACGTTTATGTCATAGTCCTCAATGAAAACCAGATTCCTGTACAGTCCTTCGGACCTCGATTGATGCACCACCTTCTTGATTATTTCCTTACCTATCATATCTTTTGGATGGGCCTTGCCGGAAAATATGAATTGGACCGGTCGCCTCTTGTCGGACATGATTCTAAGTAGCCTGTCAGGATCTGATAACACCAGGTCTGCCCTCTTGTACGGCGCGAACCTCCGTGCAAATCCAATGGTCAGGGCTTCAGGGTTCAGGTATTCGCGGACCCTCTTTCGGTCGAGTGTGGAACCACCGCTCGCTACCATCTGCTTAATGAGTCTACGACGACAAAAATTTACAAGTCTTTCCCTACGGGTTTCATGCGCTGTCCAGATTTGCTCATACGGTATGTTGTAAACTCGTGACCAAATTTTAGTGTTGTCCGGTTCTTCGATCCAGCCTTCGCCGAGATACCTGTCGAAAAGGTCAGACATCTCTTTGGAAAGATAAGATGGAATGTGCACCCCATTGGTAACATAACCAATTGGGATATCTTCTTCTTCAACTTTGGGCCATAGGAACCGCCACATTTTTTTAGAAACATCCCGATGCAATTTGCTCACTGCGTTGACGCCTCGCGACAATCTTAAGGCCAAAACCGCCATCGAAAATGGTGAAGATCGATCATCAGGATTGGCGCAACCAAGATCGAGTAAATCTTTTACTGTCATTCCCATGGATTCCATATAATTTCTGAAGTATTTGTCTATCAATTCCTGAGGGAACAAATCGATACCTGCTGGCACAGGCGTGTGTGTTGTAAAAACAGTTGACGCTGTTACTGCCTCCATAGCTACTTCAAATGAGGTCTTGTATGTGATCATAGTCTGGCGTATACGCTCCAGAGCGGCAAAAGCCGCATGCCCTTCATTCAAATGGTAAACGAATGGCCAGAGTCCCAGGAGGTGAAGAGCGCGGGCGCCTCCTACTCCCAAAACAATTTCCTGTTTGATCCGCATTTCTAGGTCGCCGCCATAAAGCTCGGCCGTGATACGTCTTGCCGTATCCGGATTGGATGGATGCGAGGAGTCCAGAAGATACAACGGGATACGTCCAACCTGAACCTTCCAGACAAGAATTTTGACCGATTTTCCATCAAGCCCCAGGTCAAAAGATAGTTGTCCCCCAGCTCCATCGCCTACAGGTGAGATCGGCATGTTATAGAAATCGTTATCCAGATAAGATTCCTGTTGCCAGCCGTCTATATTCAAATACTGCCTGAAATATCCCTTCTGGTATAACAGGCCAAGGCCTATCAGAGGAAAACAGAGGTTTGACGCGCTCTTAAGGTGGTCACCAGCCAATATGCCAAGTCCGCCTGAATAGATCGGCAGACATTCTGCAATACCATATTCCATGCTGAAATAAGCTATTCGGTAATCTATAGGCCTCTCGAGGTTAAAAGAATAATTCTCGATGTTACTCACGTAATTGTCGAAAAGTCTTTCAACTTGCCTTATCCTATCTATAAGAAGGTTGTCCTCCAGAATCTCACGTATGCGGGACTCTTTCAACGTGGACAGAAGCATTATCGGGTTATGTCCACATGTTTCCCAAAGTTCTGGGTCGAGCGCCTGAAATAGACGACTCGCTTCGGGATTCCATGTGAACCACATGTTCATGGCGATGATTCGGAGCGGTTGAAGTTCATCCGGCAGATCGGGTTTAACGATCAGGTGACGGAGTTTCATTGTCTCACCTCGTGTAAATCCAGTAAAGACGATGGCAAAAGAGAATTTCAGGATAATGACGTTTCAAAATTCTTATCAAGAAGGCTTTCTTTGTGTCAAGTTGATTGGGAATGTCCAAAAAAGTTGCGGCCTATGGATCGAATGACTAAGATAGCAACTTCGTAAAGCGCTGCTTTGAGTTGGAGCCACCTATGGAGTTGAGACCCTTGAAAAGCTGGACCCCGGATGAGCGCATATCCGCTGTGAAAAACATTTTCAACACTATCACACCTCATTACGATTTACTCAACCGAATTATGTCTGGGCGACGGGATGTAGCGTGGCGAAAATTTGTCGTAAAACGTATTCCTGTTGATGCTAAAGATGTATTGGATGTTGCGACGGGTACAGGTGACCTTGCGCTTGCCATTGCTGATGGGGCGCATGGAGTGCATGTAACCGGGGCCGATTTCGTGAAAAAGATGATGGAACTGGCTCAATCCAAGACGCAAAACCGAGGATTCATCTCAAAGATTGACTATGTGTCTGCTGACGCTACAAAACTTCCATTTAGGACCGATCAATTTGATGCGGCGACCATTGCCTTCGGATTGCGCAACATTCCTGATAGATTGGCGGCCTTACGTGAAATGGGACGGGTTGTAAAGCCAGGAGGCAAAGTTATAACTCTTGAGATGACATTCCCTAAAAATCTTCGATTAAGGAGTTTTTTCAGGTGGTATTTAAACCACATGATTCCTTTTGTCGGGGGCTTGATATCCGGCAACAGATCCGCTTACAGATACCTTCCGGATTCGATTCAGGATTTCCTTACGCCCGACCAACTAAGTGCCCTGTTTGGGTCAGCAGGTTTCAAATCCATCAGAATTTTTCCACTAACGTTTGGGTTAACCTATTTGCATGAGGGCATAGTCGTATAAGTGTAGTGATCCGTAAAAAGCAGTCTCGCATCTATTTTTGGCGTTTTGCTGATTTATCTGGCCCTTCATCAATGAAATTTGTCAAAATCCCTCTTCATTACGAGCCCCATCTCTTTGTCTCTTCTGTCTTTCATCCCATTTGTTACGGGCCTCGGTTGGGGGTGGGATCATGTTAGATAATGTTTCCAGACTCGGCAGGTTCTTTTGGATCCAGCCTGTTTTTTCGCTTTCGTAACCTGCCGGACGTATGGCGGAAGTTTGCATTGAGGAGCAGGATGATAAAACAAGGCTGTGAAACGCGACTACCAAAATAATCCATGAAATATTATTCATATAAAATCACCCGCATTGACAGTAGGTTGATACGCTCAAACCTCTTATAGCGGAGCTTATATATATTATTATCCGTAATATCAATATTTATTAATATTATTCATGAAAAAATATTATATAATAGGATGTTGTGAAATATAATTTAAATATTAATGAAGGTTAGCGTCGTTGTAGTCTCTTCTCCATTAGAATGGCGTCATCTCCGGTTTCCTGGTAAAACTTTTTCCTGATACCAACTTTGACAAATCCGAAGTTCTTGTAAAGTTTTACAGCCACAAAGTTTGTTTCCGCTACTTCGAGGAGAATTTTGGATATTTTCATTTCGTTGCAAGTTTGTTCAAGGTCCCGCATCAAAAAACGCCCCAAACCCTTGCCTCTGAAATCGGCATGCAGGGTCAAGTTTAGCAAATGCGCTTCGTTAAGGACCCGCCAGAAGCAGAAGTAGCCAATTAGTTGGCTTTTGAACCTGAATGTCTTCAGTCCGGGGTTTCTTGACTCAATTTCCTTTCGGAACATTTCTCCGGACCATGGGCTGTAGATTGTGGTCAGCTCAATCTCGACCACCTCCGGTAAATCGGTGATGGACATTGGAGAGGAAACGATTCTGCTTTCCCATTCCGAAGTTTCATCGCTGAATCTTTGATTGTTCATGTGGCACTGAGGTCTTCTGTGGCCAGATTACAGAAAATCGGATCATAGAAACAGGTAGCAACAAATTGTTGATACAAAACCTATAAGAAAAAGGGCGAAAGAGGATTTCTCAAAGTTTCCGGCCAGCATATCCAGGGATCCTATAGCGGGGATCGTAAAATACGCAAACTTGAGAGCTTCAGTAAGATTTTCAGGCCACACTTCGAGCAAGCGCCGCAGAATGATTGTCCCCAAAATTATGATTGGGAACTGAGCCGCCATACAAATTGCAAAACCTAGTAACAAAGAAGCAACAAACAATATGGCTATCTTTGCGCTGTTGCGTTGTAGAATAGCCTGTTCCGCCGGAATTGAAAGCTTACCTATGCATAATCTCAAGAGCAGGTCTAGTTTGCTGCCCAAAAACGATAACGGCATGAAGAGCATAAAGCTCAGCAACGCCAAAGCGAGGACATCAAAATAATGCTGGTTTCTGACAATCACGGTCGCCGCAGTGGCTACAGTGCTGGCAAAAGTTACGTCTGGGGCAATGAAGCCGCCTATAGGCGGGCGTCTTAGCCATAGAACTTCGAAGAGGACTCCTACCGCCAGCCCCACGGAGAAGTCGCCCAACGCGCCTCCAATAACTGGGCCTACCACTATCGGTCTAGAGACCATTAATTGGCCAAACTGATAACGGTCCAGCCATAGCAATCCGCCAATCGTGGCAGCGCAAAAAGCCTCTTTTAACATCTATGCCCCGCGGTCTTTAGATAAGTATGTCCTGTGTAGATGGACAAAATGTGGAAGAATTGCACAAGTCACAGAAATTTATAGGCTTCTCGAAAGGTACGCTTTGAACGCTGATATCAACACCGCTGTCAAGAATTTCGCGGAGTGCGGTTAGTGATTCTTCACCTACAGCCACGGACCGGGTGAGTACTTTTCTGTTATCATTCCCTGCCATATTTCCCAAATTCAGACGATCAAATTTCACTCCCATTTTTATCAAACGGAGCGCGTCGATAGGTGTGTCAACCAATACCATACGGCGGACATCGGTCCTGTCTTCGTCCTTCAGCAGTTGCGCTATATGATCTACAGTGTCTATTACAATTTTTACAGTATACGGAATAGCGCATTCCATTATCATTTTTTGCACATCATCTTCTGCCAGGACATCATTGGCTATGTATAGCTCCTGAGCGCGCGTGGAGGGGAGCCATCCCTGCAAAATCTGACCATGAACAAACCGGTCATCAACTCTGAGGAGCACTATGGACATTGATCAATACCGCCCGTATGTTGCCGAATTCTAATCATGTAATATATCAGGTCCCGCGGTTTCGCCTTTGTTTTAAAACATCTGAAGCTCTGTAAATATTTTCTTTTCCCGCGTCTGCGGCAAGTTGAGCCAGACCAGTCAAGTCGTGATCATTGCGCGAATTGACCGACTTGATAAGCATTGGCAAATTTAATCCCGTCACTACTTCAACACGTCCTTCTTCCAAAAAGGACAATGACACGTTTGTTGGGGTTCCTCCAAAGAGGTCTGTCAGTATAAGGATCCCGGAACCGGAGTTTGTTTTGGCTATGGCTTTTGCAACCTGTTCTCGGAGAGTGTCCGGGGAGCTGTTGGGATCTATGGATAAAGCAGTAACCCCCTCGTCGGATGTCAAACCGATCAGACGAGCCGTGTCGAGGAATTTGATTCCCAGTTCCCCGTGAGTCAACACGATAATTCCTATCATCATAACGATCTTTCTGTGAGCTAACAGGAGCTTCATCTACAAGATGACGAAACCGTGTTTCTCACGCGCCCGAGAAATCTACACTAATAGCTCATGACTTTAAATTCATAACTCAGGATCCGTCGCCTTTTACACGCGACTCTACCCCGAGTTCGCGTAATTTGAGGCGCACGTTGTGATAACCTTGAGTCACTAGCCTGTTAGCCAGCAAGGATGCGATTACTACAGACCTGTGACGACCCCCGGTACAACCAATTGAGACAGTAAAGTACTGTTTTCCCTCTTTTATGTAAAGAGGCAAAAGAAAATTTAACAGGTCATAAATTTTTTCAATAAACACACCGGTCACAGGTTTTTCCAATATCCATTCCACGACCTCACTGTTTCTACCATCTTTTTCCTTGAGTTGCTGCACGAAAAATGGGTTGGGCAGAAAGCGAACGTCAAAAACGAGGTCGGATTCAAGAGGGATCCCTTTACCAAAGCCAAATGCATTTACCTGTATTTGGAGTTCTCCTGAACGCACGTCGCCGTAAATTTTCTTAATATCGTCCCGAAGTTCATGGACGGTTATATCGGATGTGTCAATAATCCTGTAGGCTCTATCCCGGATCTCTTTCAGTTCTGATCTTTCTTTTTTTATGCCCTCGGTTACGTCGCCGTCGATTGCCAGGGGATGCTGCCTTCTAGTCTCACTGAAACGTCGAATCAAGACCTCATCTCTGGCGTCAAGGAACAAAATTTCTAATGATGTGTCTCGCAATTCCAGTGAGTCTAATATGCTCGAGTACCTGGGGAAAAACCTTCGCTGTCTTAGGTCGATGATCAGGGCTATTTTTTGTAGTTCTGTTCCACCGGTGTCCATCAATTCTATGAGTTTGGGCGCCAGATCAACGGGTAGGTTGTCCACACAGAAATATCCCAGGTCTTCTAAGGTTCGGGCTACTGTTGATTTTCCAGACCCCGACAATCCAGTAACAATAACTATTTTGCGCTTGCTCAAATTTGCTCCATCATTTTCGGGTACGGACAATCAACTCGACCAACAAACCAGGGTCCATGCCGGATGGTAGTGGAACCAATATTTTGTCAAGGAAGCAACCCATTATACTCGTTTGAGTTATATTCAGCCCAATACGCCCTGCGTCTCTCTCCGAGAGATAGGATGTGAGTTCAACCATCATGTCGATTTGGCAGGACTTTTCCACTGCGTCCTCGAAAAGGGACCGTGCTTCAAATATTCCTAATCCTCGGACCTCAATCCGAACATTTTCTTCAAGGGCCTGTCCCACGAGTTTTTCAGGTTCCTGTTTTGATATCGCCAGGAGATCATCAGCGATCAATTTGTGTCCGGATCTCATCAGGTTGATGGCTGCCAATGATTTTCCAATACCGGGTTGTCCTACAATGAGAACCCCAATTCCGTGAACATTGACCAGCGTTCCTTGAAACACAATTCGTTCTTTCATACCTCAATATAGCACGGCGTGGCTGTATGGACAAATATGGGAAGTATTAGTGTGGGAAGTATTAGTCTCTGAAGCTAAAAAGGGAATTCAAAAAAGGATTGACATCACCCAATCTATATTATAAATTGAATATACAAATGTTACATAGAAATGGAGGACCGATGACCCGTCCACTTCGCTATTCTATAATGATCATTACCTCACTCTCGCTGATGGCCTTTATAATTCCAATCGCTATTTCAAACGCTTCTGATCCACTGACGCAAGCAAATATCTATCTCTATCCGAAACCCCACAAAGTTTCGGACCTTGTCCTTAAGACTCCTACTGGTCAGACTGTGTCACTCAATGATTACAGAGGTAAGGTCGTACTGCTGCATTTCTGGTCCATTACTTGTCCTGCGTGTAAGATGGAGGAACCGCTCTTGGAGAACCTGAAAAGGGCATACAGTGGTTCTGGGTTGGAGATACTTGGGGTCAACCTTGTAGATCCTCCGTCTTCCATACAAAGGTACGCAGCCACGACCAGGACCCCGTTTTCGATCCTTTTTGACGGTGGACGTGGTTTTAGCCTGCGAGTGGTTGAAATGGCCGGAAAAAGGACATCATTTCTGGTTAATCCAAAGCAGGAAGCCATATTGGAAGTACCGGGTTTCCCCACCACCTATATTGTAGATTGTAGAGGTTCCGCAGTTGGTTACAGTGTTGGTCCGGCTAGATGGGACGCCGCTTCAGCTCAAGCTATGTTGCAGAAACTAATAGTTGAAGGACGCACATGTGTTTCCGGCAAAAACGCGGCTACTGACGGCCGATATTCAATGAGATGATGTTCAACTGGAATCATGAGAAGATTTTAACTTGACAAGTGGCGTCGCCCTTGTTAATCGTTACCGATACATTTAGGCGCGTAGCTCAGGGGGAGAGCATCACCTTGACGCGGTGAGGGTCTGGGGTTCAAATCCCCACGCGCCTACCACTAGAACGAAATTGGATTAATAGGAGGCAATCTCGGTAGATGTTATCAACCCTTCGGGAATGGACGATTATAGCGCTAGAGCATTCCCAAACATGAATCCCTCCATAGAAATTCTTGTCCAAGACACTGCTAAGACATATGGTCCAGGAATTACTGCCGCTGAAATCTTGAAAGATGTTTATCCATCTAACAAGTCTGAGATTTTAGCTGCGGAAATAAATGGGAAACAGACTGATCTCCACTCTCCTGTCATGGAATCGGGCAAGGTGGATTTTATATCTGTCAATACCCCCAAGGGCCTTGAGATCCTAAGGCACTCCACCGCCCATATTATGGCGCAAGCAGTTAAGGAGCTATTCCCTGAGGTAAAAGTAACTATAGGGCCGGCTATAGCCGATGGATTTTATTATGATTTCGATTCTCCAAGGCCTTTTACTCCTGATGATCTCGAAAAAATTGAAGTCCGTATGAAAGAAATCATCAAGAGTAAGCTTCCTTTCAGGAAAGTAGTCCTGCCCAAAGAAGAGGCGATTCAGTTTTTCCGGGAACTCGGTGAAAATTACAAGGTAGAATTGATTGAGGGGATAGAAGCCGAAGAAGTGAACTTGTATTCACAGGGAAACTTTACTGACCTCTGTAGAGGACCTCATATACCGAGTTCCGGGTCTGTTAAAGCTTTTAAGCTGACAAAAGTGGCGGGGGCGTACTGGCGGGGTGACGAGCGCAACAGAATGCTCCAGAGGATTTACGGCACGGCTTTCCCGTCAAAGGAGGAACTGAAGCGCTACCTGGAGTTGCTGGAAGAAGCCAAACGTCGAGATCACAGGAAGCTCGGAAAAGAGTTGGATCTTTTCTCCATCTCCGACGAGGCTGGTCCTGGCATGGTAATATGGCACCCCAAAGGCGCTATGTTAAGATACCTCATTGAGGAGTTCGAACGAAAAGAACATCTCAAAAGAGGTTACCAAATGGTTGTCGGCCCGCAAATCCTTAAACGGGAATTATGGGAAAAGTCCGGTCATTTCGATAACTACCGGGAAAACATGTATTTTACTACTGTAGACGAGATCGACTATGGTATCAAGCCGATGAATTGCCTTTCGCACATGATTATTTATAAATCCAAGATTCGTTCGTACCGCGATCTGCCAATTCGATATTTCGAGCTTGGAACTGTTCACAGACATGAAAAGAGCGGAGTGCTTCACGGCTTACTCAGAGTCCGGCAATTTACTCAAGATGACGCTCACATACTTTGCACGCCCGATCAGCTTAATAGTGAAATTCTTGGGATTATAAATTTTGTAAAAGATGTCATGGGAATATTCGGGTTCAATTTCACGATGGAATTGAGCACGCGCCCTGAAAAATCTATTGGCTCAGATGAGGACTGGGACCGAGCTACTATCGCACTGGAGAAAGCCCTGCAGGCCTTAGAACTCCCATATGAAATCAATGAAGGCGACGGGGCCTTTTACGGGCCAAAGATCGATATCAAGCTCACCGACGCTCTGGCTAGATCGTGGCAATGCGCTACGATTCAATGCGATTTTACGTTACCCGAACGTTTCGGGTTGACATATGTGGACGCAGACGGATCTCGAAAGAGACCAGTCATGATTCATAGAGTGGTACTAGGCGCTATAGAACGTTTTCTTGGGGTATTGATCGAACATTATTCAGGAGCCTTTCCTCTTTGGTTAGCTCCGGTCCAGGTCATGGTCCTTACAATTACTGACAGGACCGACAGCTATGCTGTTGAGATCGCTGAAACTCTTAAGGAACAGGGCATTCGTGTTGAGATTGACCTAAGGAATGAAAAAATTGGGTTTAAGATTCGAGAGGCTCGTAATCAAAAAATTCCCTACATGGTCATACTAGGTGACAAGGAATTGGAAAACCTTAATATCGCTGTAAGGAAACGTGGGCAAGATTCTACAATTACGGTAGACCTTGCGGAATTCATCAATTCATTGAAACAACAAATTGAGTTGCGCTCTTTCTGAGTTCAGAAAGGGAAAATTAATGACTTCTTTTTCAGTTACAAGGGGGCATTGCGCATGAAAGGAAGACCAAGAGGCTCCGTGGTTGCGGAACCCAAGGTCAGGGTGAACCAAAAGATTCGCGCCGCACAGGTGCGAGCGATATCACCTGAAGGTGAACAATTGGGTATTTTGGACGTCGCTGAAGCGCTACGGAGGGCCGAGGAATATGGGCTTGATCTCGTTGAGGTTGCGTCCAATGTCGATCCGCCCGTGTGCAAGATCATGGATTATGGCAAGTTTCGGTTTGAAGAGACCAAAAAGGACCATGAACGTAAGAAAAAACAGGCGACTGTTGTCCTGAAGGAAGTCAAACTTCGACCCAAAACTGAGGAACATGACCTTGAACACAAGGTCAAACAGATCAAACGTTTCATTTCGGAATCCTGCAAGGTCAAAGTGACAATCATGTTTCGGGGACGGGAAATTACGCACCCTGAATTAGCGAGCACGCTAATGAACAAACTGAGAGAACTCATCAGCGACAGCGTCGAGATAGAGCAGCCGCCAAAACTTGAAGGTCGGAATATGACTATGGTTTTAGCGCCAAAATAGGAACTTGTTAGATCTCTTCGATTCAAGCGAGAAACCGCTGTCGAAGCATGGATAGAGGGCTATGTCCGTAGAATGAATTACGGGTATAGCCTATCCAGTAGCCTGGGGAATGCGATAGTCTCTCGCACATGATGTATTCCAGCTATCCATGCCAGGGCTCGTTCAATTCCCATTCCGAAGCCGGCGTGAGGCACGGAGCCATATCGTCTTAGATCGAGGTACCATTCCAGAGGCTGCTTATCCAGTCCGTGTTCATCAATTCGTTGTTCCAAAGCTTCGAGCGATTCCTCACGTTGCCCACCACCAATTATTTCTCCATAACCTTCTGGAGCTAATAGGTCCACCGCGAGAGCGAGTCGTTGGTTGGATGAATCCCTTTTCATGTAAAAGGCCTTAATATCAGCAGGATAATGAGTGACAAACACCGGTTTGTCAAAGGTTTCTGATAGCACGGATTCTTCGTCGCCCCCCATGTCTGCCCCCCATTCTATGGCCACGCCTTTTTGTTTTAATATGTCTATGGCTTCAGTGTATGTGAGCCGGGGGAAGGGTGGCTTGACAAGTTCAAGTCTGGATATGTCTCTTTCAAGAATTTTCAACTGTGTGGCGCATTCGTGAAGTACATCGGAGACTATTTTGCAGATGAGTCCTTCAGCAAGGTCTATTGCCTCAGGTAACTCCCAAAAAGCCATCTCAGGTTCTATCATCCAGAATTCGGTCAGGTGTCGTCGTGTTTTTGACTTCTCAGCCCTGAAGGTTGGACCGTAAACATATATTTTCCCGAGGGCCATGGCCGCCGCTTCACCATACAACTGGCCTGATTGAGTCAGGTATGCTGACCTATCGAAGTAGGCTACCTCGAACAGGGAAGTTGTCCCCTCGCACGCTGTTGGAGTAAGGATCGGGGCCTCGACGGAGATAAACCCGAGTTCGTCAAAATATGCTCGTGCTGATCGGGTCAAGACCGAGCGTATCTTCATGAGCGCATTTTGTCTCGAGGATCTTAGCCACAAGTGACGGTGATCCATCAGGAACGCTACCCCATGATCCTTTTTCGAGATAGGGTAGGGTAACGCCTCCGAAATCACCTCGATGTTGTCGACCGCAATCTCAAAACCGATCGGTGATCTGGGGTCTTTTTGGACTTGGCCAGTCACTATCACAGATGATTCATAAGGAATATGATCGACCAATTCGAACACTTCCGGGCTTACTCTGTCCGCCATGACAACGCACTGGATAACGCCAGTACCGTCCCGAAGTTGCAGGAACCGGATCTTACCCGATGACCGCCGGTTCGCTACCCAGCCAAAGAGTTTTGATGTTTTGCCCAGAAATTCAGGCATTCTATCTATTGTTTCACCGTCATCACGCATATGAAGACAATCCTCAATCAATACGCACAAAATGTTTTTGTTATAGCCTGACTAAGTGTAACGTGGTATGCGCCACCTGACTCAAGGGGTGGATTAGACCGACTCTTGACATAACCTCCTATAAACCAAAGGTCAACACGTATTCACTTTGCAAACCATTTACTGGAGATCTCGTAGTAAATTAAATCACTTGCTTCAATGGGAGAAAACTTGGATGTAAAGACTACTTATATTTAACCTCGTTGCACCAAACTGAACTTCCAGGACCGGTAACACACGGACCGGTTTTAGTAGGGCAGTTGTCATAGGCTTCAATGCTGGTAACGTTTGGATTTTGTAGTAAAGTGGGCAGTTCAGTGGTCCAGAGCACACTGCCGGGATTGTGTATCGGGTCGTTACCACACCTGACAAATATTAATACATCACCTTCGGCTGCCCTGGCATACGCAGCAGACTGGCATTTGTCCATTGGCTGAATATTGGTATAGTAATTACTACCACCACCTATTTGTGGGTTTGTGAGCCAAGCAGCGTCGTACGAATTTACCCATTGGCCGCCAGGAGTATCCGACACGAGGAGACGACCCTGGGCAGTGCATTCAGTTGAAGCTATAGGAAAGCCGGTATAAAAACAAGACTTGCTATATCCGACACTAAACTGTGAATCATCCGGTAATCCTTCACATTTTGCGTTGGCAATGACCGCAGACGGTTTCCGCCAATTGCGCTTGGCTGGCTGAGACGCCAATTGCCTCAAGTGTCGAGGGCTCTTGAATATTGGTTCCGGCTTGGTAAACGGGCTTTCACCTTTGACAATGTTTTCAGCCTGGAAGCCGATATTAACATATGCGCCGATCTGCCCATACTGACCTATAAGGCGATCATTGCCGTATTCAGCGGAAACCTTGAACACTCCATCGGCTGTTGTGACATCGGCGCCTGTGCGTAGGCCATGAACTTTGGAGTTTCCGAGGTCATACCGATAGCCGGCCAACTTTAGCCTAAGATCATATGCGTGATTGAAAAACGGCTGAGAAACACCGGCTTCTAAGTCGTAGTTGCCTTCACCATGAGCGATCGCACCAAAAAGGTTATAAGTCGGGAAAACGCTTCCACGTGAGTCGAAACCTACATAAGAATCGGAATAGTAATTGACATTGAGGTCTACAGCCGAATCGCCGGGTCCATTGGCTGCAGCTTGTACTCCAACACTGCCAGCGGACCTCCATGAGCCTGACAATCGCGTAGAATCATAAAAACCGTATACTCCTAGCAGCGCGTTGTTTCCGAACAGCTTGCGGTATCCCAGCCCAAAAGAAAGATCGATTCGGTTCTGGAGCCCAGCCGGTCCTTGCTGCCAGAAATTGTTCAGAAAAGGAAAGCCCCCTGTAGACGCTGAATTCGCAGA